>RFPG01000045.1 GCA_009926245.1 Sphingobacteriia bacterium
CCGGCATAATCCCCAACGTCAGACGAAACCTCGGCGTTGCTTGGTTTTCTGTATTCTGGGTTTTGACAAAAGTCAATCGACCGTGATCCGGCAAGGCATGGACGATTCGTATCATGTATTCTAACACAAACTGCATTCCCTGATAGTTCAACAAATGAGCATCATCGCTTGGTTTGTGATAATCTTCGTGGGTTCCTGTAAAAAAGTGCAAAACAGGAACATTCTGTAGGTAAAAGGATTGGTGGTCCGAGGAACCTGTTCCCGCCGGGCTGCTTTTGATTCGGAGCGGTCCCGCCAAGGAATCCACCAAAGCCGACCATTCCATGGCCGTCCCGGTCCCGTGGACCCCCAATTGCTTCGTGGAATCCAGCAGGCGTCCAATCATATCCATGTTGAACATGGCCACCACCGAATCCAAAGGCAACCAGGGATTCCTAACAAAATAAGCCGAACCCAACAAACCCAATTCTTCTCCAGAAAACGCCAAGAAAAGAAAATTAAAACGACGATCTCGATGCTGGGACCAATACTTGGCCAACTCCAAAAGGCCAGCCGTCCCGGAGGCATTGTCATCGGCCCCGTTATGAATTTGAGGCTCGCCACGGTGCCGCGAGCTCCCGTACTCACCGTAACCCAAATGATCGTAATGCGCTCCCAAAACCAAGGTGCGATTTGCTCCGTTATCCAAATAAGCCGCAACATTGTTGGCCACAACCCGAGTCGCAAGAACCCCGGCCTTGACTTGAACACGTTCATTTTGGTCCATAAAACCAAGAGGCAAGGCCGCAACCCCAGCAGGCGTCAGGCTTAGTACAGGAAGAGTCGTAGCCCTCGTACGACGATCAAAGGTCGTATCCGGCCAAACTTCATCGGGTGAGCCAGGATACAAGACCACCGCAACCGCTCCATAGCGCTCGGCCAAAGCCAATTTGCGGGCCAAATTCACATGCCCACCCCAGGGACCGTGGGGGTTGGAACCGGCCGGGCCCTGCCAACGGATCCACCAGACCCTGCCACGCAGGGCGGCGGTATCCTTCAAATCGTTATGGCCCAGGGTATCGGCCTCAATCCCATACCCGGCATTTACACTACGAGCGTTGGCGCTCCCCCCTGAACTCCCCGGTAGAACCACAAAATGCTCACCGTAACGAAGGGAACGGCGACCCACCCGCAACGTGGATTTGGTATCCGCGACTTGACGAACCGTGATTCCAAACGATTGAAACCACGACCCCGAATCACCGGCCGGTCGTAGGCCCATGGTGTTCAACTTTTCCACCAAATAAGAAGCCGCTAACCTCTCCGATGGAGAACCTGTTTGTCGACCCTGAAGGCTATCATGCGCCAAAAAACCCACATGACTACGCAAGGCGGCCTGCATATCACCCGTCGATTGTTGGGCCTGAGCCAGACTCAGTCCGGCCAAAACCACCGCGACAACCCCTCGAATTTTTTTACAAAAAACCTTTAGATTTTTCATCCACTAAAAATTAGAATAACAAGAACGATTCATCCAACCCAAAACCAAAACCAAAAAAACCAACAAAGCCCAACGCAAACGGCGTTGCCCAAGTTCGGAAGAGGACATAGACTCGGCCAAGGCAATGCCAGGGATCAGGCCCAAGAGGGTCCCCAAGGCACATGGCATCAAAAATGCGGGGATCAAGCGACCCACCATGACCCATTCTCGACGGTTTCCTTCCAAAGGAATGGTCAAGTCCGATGGAATCATGGCATAATAGAGCGTTGAAGCCCCCGCCATCAAGGCGATGGAACCCATGCTCAATGCATTGATGGCCCCTTGGTCTCGGTAACCCCATCGTTGCAGAACGGGAACCATGATGGCTCCTCCGCCAAGGCCCGACAAGGCCGAAAAAACGCCGGCAACAGCACCCAAACCGGGCAAAGAGAGCTTCGATAAAGCGCGCTTCGGATAGGGAGTTCCGGACCGGCTTTCGGACCAAAGTCGATGAGCATTGCGCAACAAAACCAAGCCCAACATCAACCCAAAAACCCAGCGAAAACCGGCAGGCTGATACCATTCTCCTTGACGCACTAGATGGGCCATGCTAACCGCGGTAAGGGCGGAAGGTAAACCTAAAACAAACCCATCCCAACCCGTCTTGACGCCTTTGCGCAGCCACAGTCCCCAACCCAAAACACCAGTAAGCAGGGTGAGGGCCAACGAATTTGACAAAACCAATTCAACCAAGGTGGAACGCAGGCGACCCTTCTGATAATAATACCGACCCACGATTTCCTGCTTGAGGTAATCCGAGATTTCGGTACGGTGCTTTTGCAAATCCCTGGATTTGTCGTGGTGCTTGCGCGCTACCAAGGCGTTGTACTCGTCTTGAACTGCGTCAAAGTATTTTTCACGGATCGCCTTTTCTTTGAAATCCTGCAGGGAACGATCGGATTCCGTGGTGTAGGAAAGGTCTTTGCCCTGCAAATAATCTTCGAAGGCACGATACAAACTATCGCTAACAACAAATTGTTCCGGCTCGGGCAGCGTCGAAAAACGCGAACGATAATAGGTCGCAAAATCAAATAAATAACGCTTGTTGACCAAAGTTACCAGAATATTACTAGCGGTATCGGTAGCCAGCGCCACGTCCGGGGTCACCCCTCCCGCATCATAAACAACGCGACCGGCGGCCGTTTTGAATTCGCGGCGCAGAGAGTCTGCAACCCGGCGGTTCTTGATGCCTGGATCCTTGTCACTGTATTCGATCGCTTGGATACAACGCCCACTGGGGATATAATACTTGGCGGTGGTTACCTTGACCTGGGTATTGTAGGTCAAAGGCCGCACGGTTTGAACAAGGCCTTTGCCAAAGGTTTTTTGACCCACAACCAGCGCCCGATCGTAGTCTTGAAGAACCCCCGATACAATTTCGGAGGCCGAGGCCGAAGTACCATCCACCAGCACCACGACCGGCATTTCGGCGTCCACCGGGTCGTTGGTTGTCTGATAAGATTTGTCCCATTCCTTCACCTTGCCTCGAGTATCGACCACCTTGGAACCCCTTGGAATAAAAAATCCACTAATCCTCACCGCCTCATCCAACGAACCACCGGGATTGCCACGCAAATCCAATACCATGGATTTCATGCCTCGAGTTTTGAGCTCGTACATGGCTTTTTGGATTTCATTGCCGGCATCCACCCTGAAAGCGCTGAGGTTGATATAACCAACCTGTTCATTGAGCATGCCGGAATAGGTCACCGAAGTTACTTTGACCTCTTCTCGTAACAATACTTTTTCGATAGGCTTGGGAACACCCATCCGTGCAATCAGGACTTTGACTTCGGTCTTGGGTTGACCTTTGAGGAGTTTGGAAACCTCGTCGGTGTTTAGACCCAGGACATCCTCCCCGTTGATTTTGAGTAATTGATCTCCGGCCCTTAAATCGGCTTTTTGGGCTGGAAATCCTTCGTAGGGATCGGCAATCACCACCGTATCCCCCACCTTGGCAATCAAGGCTCCGATACCACCGTACTGTCCGGTGGTCATGATTTTGAAATTTTCGACATCCGATTCGGCAATAAAATCGGTGTAGGGATCCAGGCTTTTGAGCATGGCATCGATGCCGGTTTTCATCAGCTTGCCGGCATCCACATCGTCCACGTAATACATGTTGATCTCCCGGAAGAGGGTGGCAAAAATCTCAATATGCTTTGAAATCTCGAAGTAATTGTTGGTCAGAGCCCAGCTGGAGGTGGCCAGGACCATCACCAGCGCCAGGTGGCGAATTCGGCGTGAGACCGGCAATGCGCGGAATCGTTGGGCGGAGAACAGGGACCGTAGGGAGGAATAGAGGCGCATGGGTGGAGGGGACGAATCTTCAAATTTAGGGAACGGGGTCGTGGCCATGACCGCCCCATGGATGGCAACGCAAAATTCTTTTGGCCGCCAAAAAGCTTCCCTTCCAAGCCCCGTACCGGGTCAAGGCCTCCACCGCATAGTGGGAACAAGTGGGGCTGTAGCGGCATGAAGGAGGAAGATGAGGGGAAATCATCCCTTGGTAGACACGGACCAAGAAAATCAAGAGGGCCTTCATAGATCCTGCACCGAGGGAGGTTTTGTCAAGGGATTCTGCCGTGCCCACCGCTGCATGGCCTTGATGAGGCCAGCGGAGATGCGATCGTAATCCAAGATTTCGTTGGTGGAATAGACCAATACCAGAGAACCTCCGGAACCCTGCGTTTCCCAAGTCATCCGATGCAGACGGTAAGCCTCGCGCATTCGGCGACGCAATAGATTTCGGTCAACAGCTTTTTTGAAGCGTCTTTTGGGGACCGAGAAACCAATGTTCAACGGCTGGGATCCGGGGAGATACCGAACCTGGAAGGGAAATTCAAAGAAATGGGAGCCCTGCTCAAAGACACGATCAAAAGAACCAAAGCCCCTCAGGCGGGGTGGCATGCTCCGAACGAGCATCCCGGACGTGGTTAGGACTTGTGTCGACGCTCGTCCGATACCGAGAGCTTCTTGCGACCCTTGGCCCGACGACGGGCCAATACGGCACGACCGTTGGCCGTCTCCATGCGGGAACGGAAACCGTGTTTGTTACGACGCTTGCGATTGGAGGGCTGAAAAGTGCGTTTCATGGCGTATTTCTATAACGAAGGGTCGCAAAGATAAGCCTTTTGGGCTCCCATTCAACCCTTGACCCTACCTTTGTTGACCATGAATCAACCCCAACAACCCGAAGCGATTTACACCGTTGGCCTGGACCCTGAACGGCCCCGGCACCTGCTTGTGGAGGTTCAATGGCACGTTCAAGGCGCCGAAACCCGGTTTCGACTCCCCCAATGGAGGCCGGGACGTTACGAGCAAAGCCTCTTTGTCAGGAATTTGGTGGGCCTGACAGCCCAAAACGAGAACGGCGAACCCCTACCCGTTATCAAAACCGAAGCCTCCGAGTGGCTGGTTCGCCACCCCGGGTCCACCACCTTGCGGTTAAGCTACCGATATTTTGCCAATCAACCCGACGCCGGAGCCTGTTGGGCCGATCCCGAATGGATGTACGTCAACCCCGTGCATTGCCTGATGTACCGCGAGGATTCGATGGGGCAGCCATGTCGATTGCACGTCCGCACCGAAGGGATGTCAACCACGGCGGGCCCCATCATCATTGCCACTTCCCTCCAAGGATCTGCCGAGCAAGGTTTGATCGCCAGCGATTACCACGAATTGGTGGACAGTCCCTGGATGGCTTCCGGCCAACTACAGCGATTGGATTGGGTCAGCGAAGGGGTGGCATTTGTGTTATGGATGCACGGGGTCCCGGCACCCGATGAAGCGATGCAGGCCCAAATTTGTCGTCAATGGGAGGCCATGGCCAGCGTCCAAATCCAAACCCTGGGCCGCTTTCCACAAGACGAATTCCACTTCATGCTGGTCGGCCTACCCTATGCCTTTTATCACGGCGTGGAACACCGACGCTGCACGGTTCTCGCCCTGGGACCCGCCTCCGAGATATGGAAACATTTGTACCGAGAATTGCTGGGTGTTGCATCCCACGAATTATTTCATGCGTGGAATGTGAAGTCTTTTCGCCCCAAGGGCATGGAATCCTATCGATACGAGGGTTGGATGTACAGTGAATTGGGCTATGTGTACGAAGGGTTTACGACCTATTACGGGGACCTCTTCTTGGTCCGTAGCGGTTGTTTACTTCCGGATGAATACCTGGAAGAAGTCAACGCCTACCTCCTAAGGCACAGCGAGAACTACGGGCGTTACAACCACGGCCTGCGAGAATCCAGCATCGACACGTGGGTCGATGGATACTCCCAAAGCCAATCCGCGCCCCATCGACGAGTCTCCATCTATGCCGAAGGCATGTTACAGGCCCTGCACTTGGATTTGGTGATCCGTTCCAGCACCCGAGACCACGCGTCCCCTGCCTCTCTGGATGACCTGATTCGTTACCTATGGAATCGTTTTGAACAAAGCCCCGAAACCCCGGGTTATACCCAAGAAACCTTGACCCTTTGGTTGGATGAAAATGTCATTGTGCCTTCGACTTACAAAAATTGGTCGGATTATTTTCGAATCCATTACGAACAACCCAACAGTATCGAAGAATCCTTGCGATCCATCCTGCCTCTTTTCGGATGTCGTTTAACGACTTCTCCCAACGAAGACCGCGTCAAGCACTTACTAGGACTTCAAATGAATTGGAATCAGGCCGAACCCAAGGTCGAACACTGCGTACCCGGATCTCCAGCCGCCTTGGCTGGATTGGGACCCGGGGATCGATGGTTATCCTGGGAAATCCAGCACGAATCCAAGGAACAGGGGCTATCGACTTCGAACCCATCGAGGGATACGGATTATATGCGTAAAGAGCTAACGTTCAATGATACCATACGCATACATTGGGTAACAATGGTAGGCCAAGAACGACATGGAATTATGCGTCCCCACCCGGCCATTCGCTACTACGACCAACACAAAATCGAACAAGACCCCCATGCAGGACCCAACGAACTTAGAGCTCGAAAGCAGTGGCTAGGAATCGAGTAGGTCTATCCCCGATTCATGGACATGAGGAACTCATCGTTGGACAGGGTGCCCCTCATGTGATTCAGTAACAATTCCATGGCTTCTTGGGAAGTCATGTCCGCCAAGTGGTTGCGCAGGATATACATTTTTTTGAGGGTGTCCTTGTCCATTAACAAATCATCCCTACGGGTCGATGAAGAAGTGACATCGATCGCGGGATAGATGCGTTTGTTCGAAAGTTTGCGATCCAGTTGCAATTCCATATTGCCTGTTCCTTTGAACTCCTCAAAAATGACCTCGTCCATTTTGGAACCTGTATCAATCAGCGCCGTGGCCAAAATCGTTAAGGAACCACCGCCTTCAATGTTACGGGCCGCTCCAAAAAATCGTTTGGGCTTGTGAAGGGCGTTGGCATCCACCCCACCCGAAAGAATCTTGCCCGAGGCAGGCTGTACCGTGTTATAGGCTCTGGCCAGGCGGGTGATGGAATCCAAAAGAATAACGACATCGTGACCGCATTCAACCATTCGTTTGGCCTTCTCTAACACAAGATTGGCAATGCGAACATGTTTGTCTGCTGGTTCATCAAAAGTGGAGGCAATCACTTCGGCATTCACCGAACGAGCCATATCGGTGACCTCTTCGGGGCGCTCATCAATCAGCAAAATAATGAGGTAAACCTCCGGGTGATTAAAGGAAATTGAATTTGCTACATCCTTGAGCAAAAAGGTTTTACCTGTTTTGGGCTGGGCGACAATCAAGCCTCGCTGGCCTTTTCCAATCGGAGTGAATAGGTCCATAATCCGCATGGACAAATTCTCGGCCCGATGGGTCAAACGAAGTTGTTCGTTAGGGAAAAGTGGTGTTAAATAATCAAAGGGGACCCGATCCCTGATCTGAGCTGGGCTAAGCCCGTTGATGGTATCAACACCAGTTAGAACATAGAATTTCTCGCCATCGCGGGGTGGGCGGACCTTGGCTTTGACCGTATCACCTGCTTTGAGGCTAAAGCTCTTGATCAGGTGCGATGGAACATAGACATCATCCGGCGAGCCCAGGTAATGGTAGTCCGATGAGCGCAAATAGCCAAAGCCCTCGGGCATGGGTTCCAAGACCCCTTCAATTTCGACCACCGTCTCAAAGGAATAACGCTCAACAGGGCGCGATTCCTTTTTTTCCCCGTCTTTGTCCCGGGGTCTTTCCCAGTCTTTGGGGCGGTTTCCAGGGCGCTGGTCTTGAAAGGCGGGGCGTTCCGGACGTTGATCCCGGGGCTCGCGGTTGTCCCGGGGCTCGCGATTGTCCCGGGGCTCGCGATTGTCCCGGGGCTCGCGATTGTCCCGGAGCTCGCGGTGATCGCGGGCTTCCCTTTTGTCACTAAATGAACGGGCATCGCGGAGGCTACCGTCGGGATGAATAGCATTGTTACGAAGATCGGCGGAATCGGCAATCGTATCGGATGAAGCCTGGCCACCGTTGGCCACCATCGCATCGGAGGTTTGGATTTGACCCCCTTCCCCATCCATCATGGTTTCTAGCCATTTCAAATTCACGTCAAATGAACCAGAGAAATCA
>RFPG01000046.1 GCA_009926245.1 Sphingobacteriia bacterium
ACCCTTTCCCTGGTGGTTTTGGGCCTGGTGATTTTGCTCAATAATTTGCCTCAACAAAGCAGCCTTCCCTGGTTTGTGCCCTGGCTGCCTCGTCTCAACGCCACCCTCAACGCGATTTGCACGGTGCTTTTGCTCCTGAGCTGGCGCATGATCCGTTTGCATCGGATTGATTGGCACAAAAAACTAAACCTGACCGCCTTTGGGCTTTCGACGGTTTTTTTGTTATCCTATGTTTTGTTTCATTCCTTCGGGATCGAAACCAAGTTCCCGGAGTCCAATCCAATCCGGCCCTTTTACCTGACGATTTTGATATCGCATATTGTTCTGGCTGCGGGGGTTTTGCCCATGGTTTTGCTGTCCTTTTACTATGCGCTCAGCGGTCAGATTGAAACCCATCGTCGTTTGACTCGTTGGTCGATGCCGATTTGGCTCTATGTCACCTCCACCGGGGTGTTGGTTTATTTGATGATCTCTCCTTATTATTCTTTTTGATTCCCTAACAACAGATAACATGCCCTTTCTCCTTTCTTCGCTTCGTTCGGTCGCCTTGGGCCTGGGTTTTGTTATGATTTTGACCCTGGTTGTAGGAACCCAGGAATCCGCTGCCCAATGCCCCATGTGCAAGACATCGCTGGAGTCGAACCGCAAGGATGACCAAAAAGCGGTGGGCAAGGGTCTTAACAAAGGAATCCTTTATTTGCTGGCCATGCCTTTTTTGGTAGTGGGAACGGTCGGAGGTTTGTATTGGCACCGGCAGCGTCGCTTTGAGGAGGTCGAAGAACGTCGGCGCCAGATTCTCGAAAACTAAAGGGAATGAATTGGTCGGATGTTGCGAAGGGGCGTTGTCCGCGTTGCAAAACCGGCCCCATGTTCAAGTACCCTGCCGCGGACTTGCGCAGGGCCACCCAAATGCACCAAGACTGTCCGCATTGTGGGTTTCATTTTGAAATCGAGCCTGGGTTTTTTTGGGGTGCGATGTACATCAGTTACGCCTTCTCGGTGGCGGTTTCGGTTGCATTTGGGGTTCTCGCTTTTGTCCTTTTTGACGACCCTGCTTTGTGGGTTTATTGCCTTTGCATTTTTGTTCCCTTGGTATTGTTATCGCCTTTGAGTATGCGGTTTTCGAGGGTGCTTATGTTGTATTGGTTTGGCGATGAATGATTGACAACGGCGATGATTGACCTGATCCATGATTTGGAAGGCTACCAAGCCGAATACCAACGCAGTGTTGAGGACCCCGAAGGGTTTTGGGCCGGGGTGGCTACGGGTTTTCATTGGCAGAAGCCTTGGGACCGGGTGCTGAATTGGAATTTTGAGGAACCCAGTGTTCGCTGGTTTGAAGGGGGATTAACCAATTTGTGTTATAACGCGGTGGATCGCCATGCCCTGCGTGATGGGGATCGCGTCGCGTTGATTTGGGAACCCAACAGTCCCAACGATGCGCCCCGTCAATGGACGTACCGAGAATTGCAGGAGGCGGTGGCCCGTACCGCTGGGATGCTTCAGGCAATGGGTGTCCAAGCCGGTGACCGGGTTTGTTTGTACATGCCCATGATTCCCGAATTGTTATGGTCGGTGCTGGCTTGTGCCCGATTGGGGGCGGTGCATTCGGTGGTCTTTGGGGGTTTTTCGGCCCGCAGTCTGGCCGACCGGGTCGCGGATGCGGGGGCGGCTGTGGTGGTATGTTCGGAAAAAATCCGTCGCGGCCCCCGGGATCTGCCCTGCAGGGCCGTGGTCGAAGAAGCCTTGGACTTATTGGAGGCCGAGCAGGATCATCCGGTGCGCAAGGTCCTGGTCCAAGGGAGTCTAGACCCTTCCAAGCCGTTGCGTTCGTTTTCGAACATTCAGAGTTGGGATTGGGATCGGCTTTGGGACCAAACCACGGCAAGGCCCCAGCCCCGTTGGATGGATGCCGAAGATCCCCTTTTTATACTCTACACCTCGGGTTCGACCGGCAAACCCAAAGGCGTTCTGCACAGCACCGGTGGGTACATGGTTTATACAGCCTATTCCTTTGCCCAGGTTTTTCGAACGGCGCCAGGGGATGTGTTTTGGTGCACAGCAGATATCGGTTGGATCACGGGTCATAGTTACTTGGCCTACGGTCCTTTGCTTCAGGGAGCGACGGTGGTGATGTTCGAAGGCATCCCGACCTACCCGGACCCTTCCCGTTTTTGGAAAATATGTGAGAGGCATCGTGTTAGTCATTTTTATACCGCTCCGACCGCCATCCGCGCCCTGATGGTGCACGGTGATGCCCCGGTTCAATCGGCGGATTTGTCATCGCTGCGTGTTTTGGGCTCGGTGGGGGAACCCATCAACGAGGAGGCCTGGCAGTGGTATCATCGCGTGGTGGGTGGGGAGCGATGTCCGGTGACCGATACCTGGTGGCAAACCGAAACCGGAGGCATCCTCATCGGGGCCCTGGCCGGCGTATCCCCGCTCAAACCTACCTACGCGGGTCGTCCTTTGCCAGGGGTGCAGCCTGTGTTATTGGATCCCCAAGGTCGTGAATTGGAACCCACCGATCCCCCTTCCGAGCAAGAAGGGCTGCTCGCGATGCGATTCCCTTGGCCCTCGATTTTGAGGTCCACATGGGGCGATCACGAGCGTTGCCGTACCACGTATTTTTCGCCATTTCCTGGCTATTACTTTACTGGTGACGGAGCGCGAAGGGATGCCGATGGAATGTTTCGCATCATAGGCCGGGTGGACGATGTGATCAATGTTTCGGGGCATCGTTTGGGCACGGCCGAAATTGAGAACGCCCTCAACAGGCACCCAAGGGTGGTTGAATCGGCGGTGGTGGGATACGATCACCCCATCAAAGGCCAAGGAATTTACGCCTACGTGATTTTGCGTTCGGGACTCCAAGACCTGGATGCTGATTCCGAAAATCAGCTAATCCATGAACTATCCGAAACCGTGGTTCGAGAAATTGGGGCCATCGCAAGGCCCGACCGGATTCAGTTGGTCGAAGGTTTACCCAAAACCCGATCCGGTAAAATCATGCGACGTTTTTTGCGAAAAATCGCCTCCGGCGATACGAGCCAAATGGGCGATACCACCACGCTGTTGGACCCTTCGATTCTGGACGCTATTTGGGCGGGCCGGAAGGGTTGAGGCCTTCATTTTCTTCCAACCGGAAGCGAACCATCCGCGCAATGAGTTTTTCGGGGAGTGGTTCGTTCAAAGGAAATTGAACGGAACCTTTGCCTTGATGGTAGGCCGAAAGTTCATTCGCAAAAGCACGATGCCCTGAGGCCGTTGCATAAAACCCCACGTGCTTGGCGTAGCCTGCAAAGTAAACCAACGGTTTGCCGTTGGTGCGGTAGGCAGGCATTCCGTAAGCAAAGGATTCCTGTGCATCCGGGGCCTCCTCCAAAATAAGGGATCGAAGGCGCAACAATTTCTCCTGGGTGGCCTGCGGAAATTTTTCTAGATAGCTCCGAACTTGCTTTTCCATGAACCTACGATAGGAATTTCAAATAACTCAGCCATCCCAAGACCAAGAGAATTTGGATGACAAACATGCCCAAGGCGGGTCCCAAGGCATCGCGACCCTGTTGAAGAACGGTTTGAATGCGGATGTTCATACCGATGGCGGCCAAAGCAATCCATAACATCCATTGGGTTAGGGATTTGATACCATTCAAGACGACCGTTGGCAGGGGCAGAAGGTTGGTGGCCACGGCACAAAGCACAAAGCCCCAGACATAGAAAGGTATTTCGCGGATCAGGCTGCTCAGCCACCCTGTGGAGGATCCTGTGGAGGGATTGGGGGCGTTTTGCGAACCAGACGCAATGCCTTGCAGCCATAACAACAGAGGAATCAAAAGGAGGATGCGGCCCATTTTGAGGCTCATCGCCAACAGGGCCGGACCATCGCCCAAGCCCGAGGCCGCCGCGCTGACATGACCCACCGACTGGAGCAGGCTACCCATCAGGACCGCCTGCTCGGTAGGACCCAAGCCGATGAGGGCGGCACCCGGGCCTAGAAACAAGGTTCCTAACAAGCCCAGCGCGTTGATCAGTGTTACCGATACCGCAATCTGTGCAGGGCTGGCCCCGATAAGCGGCTGTACAGCGGCAATGGCGCTGTTGCCACAGATGGCATTGCCCGCGGCGAGCAGGCGGGCCTGTGCAGGTTGCTGGGATCGCCTGGCGAGCCATTCGCCGACCCCTACCGCTCCAATCACCGAAAGCAAGAGGGCAGGTACAAAGGCCAAGGGAATTCCGGCCAAGAAGTGGGTTTGCAATTCAAAGCCCAAGAGGATGGTGGCCCAGGCCAGCATGTTTTTTTCGTTCCAGCGCAGGAAGGCGGCGGGGCCAGGTTGGGTCCAAGGCGATGGCCAAAAATTACCCAAGGCCATCCCCAGCAAGAGGCAAAGCATGCCGTTGCCCCAACCGGGCAAAAGCGGCGCAAGGGCCACCGAGCCCAGGGTCACGGCTGCCAAGGCTGCCCAAGGGCGGGGCGCAAGTGGAATGGGTAGCTCCAGGATTTTCACCTAGCGAAGGTACATCGCCTCACTTGCCTTCGCCTTGGGTTGTATTTTTGAGTATGTTGTATCCTCTTTGCTTTGAGCCGGTCTACCTGACCAAAATCTGGGGGGGGGAGCACCTCTCCCAAGAACTCGGTCGCGACCTGGCCGGCAAGAAACAAGTCGGTGAGAGTTGGGAATTGTCCGGGGTGGAGGGGCAGGTTTCGGTGGTTAGCGACGGCCCGTTGGTGGGCAAAAGCCTGGACGATTTGGTGGAGCGCTACGGGGCCGATTTGTTGGGGCACCGGGTCATGGCGGTGCACGGCGATCGCTTTCCTTTGTTGTTCAAATTGTTATCGACGGCCCAAGATCTTTCTTTGCAAGTGCACCCCAACGATGAACAGGCGGGGCGAATGGTCGGCCCCGGGGCTTTGGGTAAAACCGAAATGTGGGTGATTCTGGGTGCCGAACCGGGGGCTTGCCTCTACAATGGTTTTGTGGAAGGCTACGACGGCCGAGACCTCGCGGAACGCATTCGCCAGGGTCGTCTTTTGGAAGTGGTCCACCGGACCGAAGTGAAGGTTGGGGATGTGTTTTATATACCGGCCGGCCGGGTCCATACCATCGGTGCCGGACTCCTTTTGGCCGAAATCCAACAAAGCAGCGATACGACCTATCGCATTGATGATTTTGGGCGCCTCGATGACCAGGGCCAGCCAGGGCCTTGCATTTGGAGGAAGCCATCTCGGTGGCCCACTGCGATGGGCCTGGTCTGGCCGCCCATCCGCAGCCCTTGGAAGGTTGGCCCGGCAGTCGCTTGGCCCGAGGGCCTTATTTTGAATGCAATCGCTTTGGCCTCAAGGCCGGGGAAGAATGCCAGCGAAGTCACGATGGTTTGGATTCGCCGGTGGTCCTGATGAACCTAAGCGGCCAGGCCGTGCTACGACATCGAAGCGGCCAACGGGTGGTGAACGGTGTTCAAACTCTGATGTTACCGGCATCGGATCCTGGCTACACCTGGTGCGCCGAGACTCCCAGCGAATGGCTGGAAATCTACCTTCCACTTCCAGCGAATTTCACCAACGGGACCGTGCTTGCATGAACGCGTTGGAATCCTCAGCCCATCAGCGCTTTTCGCTGTTCCAAACGGCTGACTTGGGTCGCATGGCCTACGAGCCTGCTTTGCAGGAACAGCTCCAAAAATTTGAACCGATGGTCGCTGCGAAGTTGCGCGGCGAACCGGCAACAACCCACGGGGTCGGTTGGGTATTGACGGTGGAACACGAACCGGTTTATACGTTGGGCAAAAGCGGAGACCAAAATCATTTGTTGTTATCCAATCCCGATCTCCAAAGGCTGGGGGCTGAATTTCATCGCAGCAGCCGGGGAGGGGATATTACATTTCACGGCCCCGGGCAATTGGTGGCCTATCCTATTTTGGATTTGGAGGGCCTCAAACCGGATATTCATTGGTACATGCGCTCCCTCGAAGAATCCATCATTCGGACCCTGGCCCATTGGGGCCTGCAGGGTCAGCGGGATAGCGCTTATACCGGGGTTTGGTTGGATGCAGGTGGGCCCACAGCCCGCAAAATCTGTGCCATGGGCGTTAAAACCAGCCGGTGGGTGTGCATGCACGGTTTAGCGCTCAATGTGAGCACGCGTTTGGACTATTTTGATTACATCGTGCCCTGCGGTATTGCAGATAAATCCGTGACCTCCATGCACCACGAATTGCTTCGCCAAGGGATGGAAGAGGACCGTTTACCGGCCTTGGGGGATGTGAAAGAAAAGTGGTTGGAAGAATTCCACCAATGCCTGGAGAGCGGGCTTAGCCGATCCGGGTCTTGATTCTGGCTTTCTTGCCTTTGGCAGCGCGCAGGTAGAACAAGCGAGCCCGGCGAACTACACCGCGGGATACCACATCTACTTTCTCAATGAAAGGGGAAAGGCTGGGGAAAATACGCTCCACCCCAATTCCGTTGGAGATTTTGCGGACGGTGAACGTTTCGTTGGATCCTGGGTTGCGGCGCTGAAGGACGACTCCCTGAAAAACCTGGGTTCTTTCCTTGTTACCCTCACGGATTTTGTAATGAACAGCGACCGTGTCGCCGGCCTGAAAAGTGGGCAAATCGGTGCCGTTTTTTTGGCTTTCGACAAAAGATACGGGGTCAAGAACAGTGCTCATGGCGTTTCGTTTAGCGTAGCGGGAGAGAAAAACCTCCGCAAAGGGCTGCAAATATAAGCGATTTTGGGCCGTATGCAAGGCTGTGCCTGCTTTTTTGGCCTAAGAATCCCCTTCGGAACGATCCAAAAGATCGGGCCTGCGTTCCCGGGTTCTGCGCAGGGCTTCTTCGTGACGCCATTGACCAATCCGGGCCTCGTGACCGCTCCGTAGGATTTCGGGGACTTCCCAGCCTTTGTAGACCGGTGGACGGGTATAATCGGGGGGCGCCACCAATCCGTCCTGAAAGGAATCGGTGAGGGCGCTGCTTTCGTCGCCCAGAACCCCGGGCAGTAGACGGACCACGGAATCGGTTAGGATGGCAGCGGCCAATTCGCCCCCGCTCAGGACATAATCGCCCACCGATACCTCCATGGTGCAGAGGTGCTCCCGCACGCGTTCATCCACGCCTTTGTAATGACCGCAGAGGAGGATGAGATTGCCTTCAAGGGCCAGGCGATTGCAGAGGTTTTGGTTGAGCTGTTGTCCATCCGGGCTGAGGTAAATGACCTGACTGTAGGGGCGCTCGGATTTCAAATGCTCCAGGCACCGGTCGATGGGTTCAATCATCAAAACCATGCCTGCACCGCCCCCGTAAGGGGCATCGTCGATGGCTTTGTATTTGCCGGTCGCGTAGTCGCGCAGGTTATGGACCACGATTTGGGCCAGGCCTTTGCGCTGAGCCCTGCCCAGGATGCTATGATGCACCAGGCTGTCCAGCAATTCGGGAACGGCGGCCAGGATATCAATCCGCATCGGGTTGGTGCTTTTCGTCGCTGTCAGCCGAAAGGTAGAGGTCCAACAAGCCATCCGGGAGGGAAACTTCCAATTCTCGCTTGGTTGGATTCCATTGACGGACAAAATCCGGAACCAAGGGCAGGTACACCGCTTGTTCGTTGACGGTGAATTCCAAAAAATCTTGGGGGGGGCGCCGGTGCAAGCGCACCAAAGGGGCCCGCAATCCGCTCTGGGGGTCGATCAAAAAGGCGCCAGGGAGGTCCTCCTCCTCAAAACCCCATGCCGAACCCGACGAAATAACCGGCGTGAGGCGTACCCCCTCGATGCCCACCCGGCTTTTGACCAATGGCTGGACATCCTCAGGGCTGTTCAGGCCTTCGAGGTGGAGAATGAGCCCGCCAGGTACCTTGAACTGAGACTCAAGGCAACGATAGGGGACCTTTTGCCCCCTGGTTTCGAGCCAAACATGCTCAAAGCGGGTCGGCCATTGGGATTTGGAAACGGTTGTATCCAAATGAACCAACAATCGACCGTTCA
>RFPG01000047.1 GCA_009926245.1 Sphingobacteriia bacterium
AGCCTCTTGAAGCAGGGCCGAAGCCCTGGCCGGTTGAGCCCTGCCCCCGGTTCTTTTCATGATTTCACCCATGAACAAAGCCAAAAGACCCTTTTTGCCGTCACGGTATTCTTGAACCTTGGCGGGCATAGAAGCCAAGACTTCTTGGACCAACGCAGCTAAGTCATCCTCAACGGCTCCGCCCTCCAAACCAAGGTCTTTCAAGAGATCCTGAAGGCTTCGACTCGGTTGTTCCAACCATGCGGGCCATACCTGCTGCACCGCCTGGTGATGGCTTAGTTTTCCCTCCTGAACCGCATTAATCAGTTGAGCAAGGGAGGCCGCTGAAACCGGCAAATCCGAGATGGGCAAAGCGCGGGCATTCAGCCAGGTTTTGACCGGACCCATGGTCCAATTGGCCGCTTGTTTGGTATGAGGCGTTCCCGAAATCAAGGATAAAAACCAGAGGGCCAGTTCTTTTTGGTCACACAAGACCCCCGCATCGTAGGCACTCAGTCCCAATTCTTGGGTAAACCGGGCCATCAAGGCGGCCGGCAAGGGGGGCATTTTGGATTGAATCCCTTCGATCACCGACGCGGTCACCAGGATGGGTGGCAAATCCGGTTCGGGGAAGTACCGATAATCGTTCGCAGCTTCTTTGGAACGAAGTGCAAAGGTATTTTGGGCCTGGGGATCAAAGGAGCGGGTCTCGGAAACGATGCGTTCCCCTCTTTCGATGGCTTCGCATTGACGCTGGTATTCGTATTCAATGGCCTTCTGAACGTGGCGCATCGAGTTCATGTTCTTGACTTCCACCTTGGCTCCAAACTCGGTCGAACCCACGGGGCGTACCGAAATGTTGGCATCGCATCGGAGCGAACCTTCTTCCATATTACCATCGCAGATTTCTAGGTAACGAACCAATCGACGAATTTCTTGCAAATACAGGTAGGCCTCACGCCCTGAACGTAGATCGGGTTCCGATACAATTTCAAGGAGAGGAACACCGCAGCGATTCAAATCCACCAAGGTATCCAGAGGGTCCTGATCGTGAATGCTCTTGCCCGCATCTTCTTCCATGTGAATCCGGGTGATGCCCACCCTTCGAAACTTCCCTTCCTCCAATTCAAGGTCCAGGTAACCATCGTACGCCAAAGGGGTGAGATGCTGGGTGATTTGGTAGCCTTTTGGAAGGTCCGCGTAGAAATAATTCTTGCGCGCAAATTCATTGTATTCCCGGATTTTGCAATGCATCGCCAATCCAAGCAGGATTCCGAACTCCAAAACCTGGCCATTAAATCGGGGCAAAGTCCCGGGATGGCCCATCGAAATGGGCGACAAGAGGGTGTTGGGCAGAGCCCCAAAGTCGGTGCTATCGCTGCAAAATGCCTTGGATTGGGTCCTAAGCTGCGCGTGCACCTCCAATCCAACCACCAATTCGTACTTGGTTATAACATCATTCATCATCATGGATTAAGGACTAATTCAACGGCTGCAGCGCCTGGTTCAAAGCCAATCGAAGGGATTCGGCCGTTGGCGGAACGGAGGAAGTTGGCAAGGTCGCACTCCCCATGGCCAAATGGGGCTGACCACCACCTTGACCTCCCATGGTGGCTAACAAGACGCGAAGAATTTGACCGGCGTTGTGTGTTTTGGAGGCCTCTTCGCCCAAGGCAAGGCAGACATAGAAACGATCTTCCACCAAGGCCCCCAAGAGAACCATCGCCTGTGGGTCGTAGGCTCGCAGTTTGGTTGCCATGGCCTTAAGGGAATCGGACTTGCGGACATCGCAGACCTGGACCAAAACCGGAAAACCATGGTCCTTGGTTTCGAAGGCCTTCAAGGCTTCTTGGACCAGGGTATCGGCCTTTTTTTGGTCCAACTCGTCCATTTTTTTGCGCAATTGCCCCAATTCGTCCAGGCTTTTTCCGACCTGGGTCAAGAGATCCACCGGATTCTTGTAGAGGCTTTTGATTTGTTCCAGCAATTGCAGTCGTTCCTCCACCCAAGTTTCGGCGTAGGTTCCGCAGACGGCTTCGATTCGTCGGATTCCCGAAGCCACGGCGCTCTCGGAGACCACCCGAAAAAATCCGATGCGACCGGTATGCTCCACATGGGTTCCCCCGCACAGTTCCATGGAGTAGTTGCCCCCAAAGGAAATGACCCGCACCGAGTCTCCGTATTTTTCACCAAAGAGGGCGGTGGCTCCCTTTTCCATGGCCTCGCGAATCGGCAAATTCCGGGATTCCTCCAAAGGCAAGGCTTGGCGAACCGCTCCGTTGACTTCCTCAACGATGGCCTGTATCTGTTGTTCTGTAACACGACCCGTATGGGCAAAGTCAAAACGCAGTTGGTGAGGTGACACCAACGATCCCTTTTGTTGAACATGGGGACCGAGGTGATGACGCAGAGCGGTATGCAACAAATGCGTCGCACTGTGATGGGCGCTGGTGCTTTGCCGACGCTGTGCATTCACCACCGCCCTGAACGATTGCTCAGGATGGGCAGGTAATTGATTCACCCGGTGGATCCAAACATGATTCTCTTTGAAGACATCCAGGACTTCCAGTACTTCGCCATCTTCACCTACCAATTGCCCCGTATCCCCCACCTGACCACCGGATTCGGCATAAAAAGGCGTTACCTCCAAAACCACTTGGGCTTGTTCGGCATCCCCGCTGCGTACCAAACGCTGCCGAAGCAAACGGCTTGAACATTCAAGTTGATCGTAGCCAACAAATTGCGTTTCGAGCGATGTGTCCCCTTCCGTCCATTCCATCCATGCCCAATCACCGGCTACAAGACGAGTCGCCGAACGAGACCTTTCCCTTTGAACCTGCATGGCTTTTTCAAATCCAGCTTGGTCCATCCCAAATCCTTTTTCGGTCAGAACCAAAGCAATCAAATCCGGTGGGAACCCATAGGTGTCAAACAATTCAAAGGCCGTCTCTCCGTCCATTTGGGTCCCTTGGGTGGCGACGTGGGACGAGGCCTGAGCAGACATCCACTGATCCATGCGTTGCAGGCCTTTGGCCAAGGTGCGCAAAAAATTCGTTTCCTCGGCCTGCAAGGTCTGGGTAATAAGTGCTTTTTCACGGACCAATTGGGGCAATACGTCTCCCAAACTGGCTACCACCGTGTCCACCAATCGGTGCAGGGTTGGTTCTTCAAAACCCAGGTAGGTATAACCGTAACGGATGGCCCGGCGCAGTATACGACGACAGACATACCCTGCTTTGGCGTTGGAGGGCAATTGCCCATCAGCGATTACCAAGCATACCGCCCGCAAATGATCAGCCACCACCCGCATCGCGATATCCACGGCTTCGTTGCCAGTCCCGTACCGTTGCCCAGAGCAGGCCTCAATTTGACGAAGGAGGGGGGTAAACACATCGGTATCGTAATTGCTGGAAGCACCGGCCACAGCCCGACACAAGCGTTCAAATCCCATGCCCGTATCCACGTGACGAGCCGGCAAGGCCTGCAATCGACCATCGGCCATGCGCTGAAATTCCATAAAGACCAGGTTCCAAAGCTCGATCACTTGGGGGTGGTCCTTATTCACCAATTCCCTTGCATCCAATCCTTTGCGCTCTTCTTCACTCCGTAGATCCATGTGGATTTCGGAACAAGGACCGCAAGGACCGGTATCCCCCATTTCCCAAAAATTATCTTTTTTGTTGCCCGGCAAAATGCGATCCTCCGCAATCCATTGCTTCCAAAAATTCTTGGCCTGATGATCCGCTTCCAATCCCTCGGTGGCATCCCCCTCAAAATAGGTGACGTACAACCGGTCCTTGGACAAGCCATAAGGGCCGGTCAACAATTCCCATGCCCAGGCTATGGCTTCCTCTTTGAAATAGTCCCCAAAGGACCAATTGCCCAGCATCTCAAAAAGCGTATGATGATAGGTATCCTTGCCCACGTCTTCCAGGTCGTTATGCTTCCCCGATACCCTTAGGCAGGGCTGGGTATCCGCGACTCGTCGAAAATCCGGGGTTCTATTCCCCAAAAACAAATCCTTGAAAGGGTTCATCCCTGCATTGGTAAACAAAAGCGTCGGATCGCCCTGAATGATCAAAGAGGATGGTTGGGCAATGTGATGCCCCTTGGATGCAAAAAAATCCAAAAAAACTTGTCTGACTTCTTCGGCCTTCATACGCATTTCTCCGTTCGTGTTAAGGCCCGAAATTACTTAATTTTGAGCAAATGGCTCGTCTGCGTTACGAATTCAATCCTGTCAAGCTGGTCTTTGAACAAGTTCGTCAACCTTGGCACAAGCGCTTGCTTTTGCTTTTGGGCTATTTTTCGGCGGCCGTGGTCTCCTCGGTGATGGTCATTTCCCTGGCTTATACCTTTTTGGACTCTCCCAAAGAGAAGCAACTCAAGGAAGAACTGGCCGAAATGGAATGGCGTTACCAGGCCCTGGATCGGCGTTTGGACCTCATGCGTTCCGTCTTATCCGAATTGGAACAGCGCGACCGCAATATCTACAGGGTCATTTTTGAGGCAGAGCCTCTGCCCGATGCGGCGGCCACCAACAAAGCCGATATCAACGCCTATTCCTACCTGGCTACCTACCAATACGGGGCTCTCATGGCTACCACGGCCCTCAAAACGGAGGCGCTGACCAAGACTCTTTTGGATCAATCCACGTCGTACAAGGAATTGGGAACCCTGATTCGCCAAAAAAATCGCCTTTTGGAGGCGATGCCGGCCATACAGCCCATGGCCATGAGCGGCCGCAGGCGCGGTGAGCCCGTTTCGGGCTACGGATACCGCATGGATCCCATCTACAAAACCGTGAAATTCCACGAGGGCCTGGATTTCACGGCCCCCATGCACAGCCCTGTTTATGCAACCGGTAACGGAACCGTCAAAGAATTGGTACGTATGGACCGCGGTTACGGGAATTACCTCCTCCTGGACCATGGGTACGGCTACCAAACCCTGTACGCCCACCTCTCCCGTTTTGAGGTACGTCCCGGCCAAAAAGTCAAGCGGGGCCAGGTCATTGCCCGCCTGGGCAATACCGGCAAAAGCACCGGACCCCACCTTCATTACGAAGTCCACAAAAACGGACGCAAAGTGGACCCTGTTTACTTTATATTTAATGACTTAAACCCCGCGCAGCACCAGGAGCTCCTTGCCAAGGCCTCGAGTGCCAACCAATCGTTGGACTAATGGACCAGGAAAAAACCACCCCCCTCAAACTGTATTACAATATTCGGGAAGTTGCCGATACGCTTGGCCTCAATCCTTCCCTTTTGCGCTATTGGGAAACCGAATTCCCGATGCTTCAACCCAAAAAGAATCGCAAAGGGAACCGGATGTACACCGAAAAAGACCTGGAACTCGTGCGTCAGATTCAATACCTGCTCAAAGAAAGACGCTTTACGATCAAAGGGGCCCTGGCCCATCTTAGCGAAAAAGGTCCCAAAATTCCTGAGACCCTCAGCATCAAGGAACGACTGCTAAACTTACGGGCAGGCTTGGTCGAACTCAAAAAGACCCTGGATCAGGAAACTCCCTGAGGAAGGACTCCACTTTTTCGACCATCAAGCGAGAACCCAAAACAACAGGCGTTCGCTGATGCAAATCCGTGGCTTCCAATTCCAAAATCCGACTTTTCCCATCGCTGGCCTTTCCTCCCGCCTGTTCCACGATAAAGGCCATGGGGTTGCATTCGTAACCCAAACGTAGCTTTCCTTTGGGCGCCTTGCCGGTCGCTGGGTAGATAAAGACCCCGCCCTTAAGCAAATTGCGATGAAAATCGGCAACCATGGAACCGATGTAGCGGGAATTGTAGGGACGCGACGTGGTTTCATCGTAGGCCTGGCAATACTTGATGTATTGCTTGATCCCCTGGGGAAAATGAATGTAATTCCCTTCGTTGACCGAGTAAATAAAACCTTGTTCGGGAATCCGCATATCAGGATGGGACAGACAAAATTCACCGATGGAGGGGTCCAGGGTAAATCCATTCACCCCGTGACCGGTGGTATAGACCAACATGGTGGACGAACCATAGACGACATAACCTGCGGCCACCTGATGCATGCCTTTTTGGAGACAGTCGCTCAAGAGACCGGGACCCTCCTGCGATACCCTTCGATAAATCGAAAAAATAGTTCCTACCGAAACATTCACATCAATATTCGAGGACCCATCCAAGGGGTCCATCAAAACGGCGTATTTGGCATCGGCCGAAACAGCACCCTCAATGGTCGTGATTTCATCGTCCTCTTCGGACGCAAAAACGCAGCATTCACCCCCGGCTTTGAGGGCAGCCTTGAATTGCTCATTGGCAAAGAGGTCCAATTTCTTGACGGTCTCGCCTTGGATATTGGTTTCACCGGTATCGCCGAGAATATTCACCAGCCCGGCCTTGTTGACCTCTCGGTTCACGATTTTGGAGGCAATCCCGATATCCCGTAACAATCGAGACAGCTGACCTTTGGAATAAGGAAATTCGGCTTGACGCTCGATGATAAATTGACCAAGGGTGGTAATACGCTGAGCATGCATAACAAAAAGGGGGATTGAAACAAAGCCTAAATTAATACCTTTGAAGGTGCCTGACAACCACGCATTAACAGACCTTCATCGTGGAATACGATACGGGGATGGTTTTTTTGATACGGCCTTGCTAATCCAAGGTCGTCTGATTTGGGCAGAGAAACACCTGGAGCGCATGCGCTATGCCGCCAGCGTCCTGGATTTGGACCTCCCCTGGCAGGATGTTTCGGAATGGGAACCCATCGCTATTCGGGCCTGGTTGGACCAGGGTCAACCCCTCTACGCCCGCTTTCGGACCCTGGTTTGGAGACAACTAGGAGGTGGCTACAAGCCCCATGGATCGAACACAAACTGGAGGACCGAATTGGAGGACTTGGAACGATGTCCTTGGTCCCCATCCCATGCCGCCTTTCGGCTTGGTGCCTCCCCCTTGATCAAATGCCCGCCTTTGCTGCCCGATATCAAAAGCCTTTCCGCACTGCCCTATATCCTGGCTGAAAAATATGCTGTCAACCAAGGCTGGGACGACGCATTGCTCCGATCACCCCAAGGGGGCCTGATTGAAAGCAGCCGCTCGAATTTATTTTATTGGAATGAGGGCCGTTGTTATACCCCCGATTGGAACAGCGGTTGCTTACCAGGACTCTGCGCAGAATTTTTGGTCGATTTTTTAAAGAAGAAGGGCTATGATGTAAAAAAAGTCCAAGAACCACCATCGGATCTCATGGATTGTTCCTCGATCTGGCTTACCAATTCCATTCGAGGGGTCCAAAGGGTTTCGCATTGGAACGGAACCCCCTTGCCCTATCAACCCGAAGATGAAATGGTGGATGCGGCCAACCAAGACCTCACCGGCCTTTAACCCAGGACTTGTCCATCCAGAGGCGCTTGACCCCTCAGAAAAGCTTCCATCGCCATCGCTTTCCCGTTTTGGGGTTTGATCACCAAGATTTCCAACCATCCATCCAACGCGCGTGCCCAACAACGTCCCCCCTGCACTTTCAAAGTCCCGGGAATTGGAGACGATGCGGTAGGTTCCAAATCGTTGGGCTCGGGGCTCGTGAGCGCTGTTTGGAGGACGATCCACTGCCGCTGACCAAGAACCGTTCGTGCACCCGGTGCCGGGGCAAAGGCCCGTACAAAATGAAATAGCTCCTCCGATGATTTCGTCCAATTTTTTAAAATCCGTCACATCAAACCCAAAAATACGCGAATCTTCAAAGTTAAAACACACTACATTTGAAGCATAATACACCATAATCATGCGCATTAAGGTACTTTTCCATGAACGACGTATTTAAGAGATTACTTCTACTTATTTTCCTTTAAACGTATTCTCTACTAAATAATCACGAGCGGTCAACAAGTCTTTTTTCAAAGCTCTCTGCTGAGCATGAAACACATCTTCTATTTCCGATTTCA
>RFPG01000048.1 GCA_009926245.1 Sphingobacteriia bacterium
AATGCAAAACCCCTAGGGGCGAACGGGGGTCTGCGTTTTGGCGCAAAACCAAGGACCCATTCTGCAAAAATGGCTGTCTATCAATAATTTGCAATGCCATTTGGTAATCCAAATTGTTGCGGTAACGGTGATTTTCCCCTTTCCATTCCCAAGTTCTCAAACCCTCCAAGATTCGAGTTGGGTCGTACCCTTTGGGCACAAGAATTCGGCTCACATTCCTGCAGCCTTTTCCATAATAGAGGAATACATCCGATGCCAAACCTTGCCAATCCGCTTCCGATTCGTCACCCCAGACAATGGCGGTTGAATTTCGATGCCCGCGAATCAAGCGTGGAAGGTGGCCAAAGTACTGTTCAAAATAAGGGAGAGCGGACTCGGAGCCGGTTGCAATCACCGCATCCGGTCGGACCAACCGTTCCACCATCCGAACCTGGGCTCCAAAAGGGGGCCAAAATCGGAACAGACCTTCCAATGCCCACGGAGTGAGGCCGGCATCGTCCGATGATAACTTGACTTGGGCACGGTGTCCCGTGACTAGAACACATAAAACATCGTGCAAACCGACCAAAGGTAGGTTGCCAGCCAAGACCAGTCCGATTTCCAACGCTGTTCTTTCCCTTGGGGTCAGGTTCTCCGCTTCGGACAACCAGGCATCAACCCCGTCGGGGGATAAGGCTTCGGACCAGGCCTCCACTGCATGCCGCAGCATGGCCTCCTCAAACCACGGGTTCTGGGCCGCTGTTTGGGCTGCAAAACCATCCCAAGAGGGTTGTTGGGGACTTTCGAGGAGCCAGGCCCCCCAAGCCAGCAAGGGTTCCCGAAGTTCGGCAAAGGAAGGGGAGGGGGAGGCCATGATAAAGCGTAAATTTGCGATGAAAATAGAGGAATCCATGGCCATTATCATCACCGACCAATGCATTAATTGCGGGGCCTGCGAGCCCGAGTGTCCCAACAATGCGATTTACGAAGGCGGTGTTTCTTGGACCTACGCTCAGGGTACTGCCTTGGGTGGTTTGGTTCGCAGACCCGACGGGAGTACCACCCATGCCACCGATCAACAAACCCCGGTCTCGGACGATGTCTATTTTATCGTCCCAGATAAATGCACGGAATGCGAAGGCTTTCACGAAGAGCCCCAATGCGCCGCGGTTTGTCCGGTGGATTGCTGTGTTCCGGATCCGGACCGCCGCGAATCCACCCAAGTCCTCTTGGAACGCAAACAATACCTTCACGACCAGGCCCAACCTTGAAGCCCTCTCCTCCAAAAATCCGTGTAGGCGTCTTGTTCGGTGGTAATTCCCGGGAGCGGGAGGTTTCCTTTGCCGGAGGGAGAACGGTTTACGATACCCTCGACAAATCCATTTTTGAGGTGGTCCCCTTCTTGGTTGACTCCTTTGGTCACTTGGTTCTGTTGCATTGGTCTTTTTTGTACAAGGGTAGTCTCCGGGATTTTTATCCGGTCCAACAAAACCCTTCCCAAACGTCCACTGCTTGGTTGCCTTATGCTGAGCAAATCCCCTACAACGCAGAGCAAGCAGAAGCCTGGCGAAAAGCCGTGGGCGAACCTGTAGCCTGGGAAAAACTACCCGAGCGCATTGATTTTGCGTTTTTGGCCCTGCACGGTCGGAACGGGGAAGACGGTCGGGTTCAGTCCATGTTGGATTTTATAGGCTTGCCTTATTCTGGCTGCGGTTCAGTGGCCGGAGCTTGGGGAATGAACAAAGTCAAGCAGCGGGAACAAATGCAAGTTGCGGGTTGGCCCGTTCCTCGTTTTGCCAAGGTGGATCGAAACGACTGGGTCTATGCCAATGACTACGATCGTCAGCGGCTCTTGGCGCAAATCCTCCAAGATTTTCCCAAGGGTTGCGTTGTCAAAGCTGCGAACCAAGGAAGCAGTGTGGGCTTGTCCATACTCGAACCGGTCCATGCAGGAGCCTTGGAGCAAGCTTTGGACCGGGCCTTTTTTTGTGTGCATTTGGAGCGCGATTCCTGGCTGAGTTTGGGCCCTCAGGCGCTAGAAACCTTGGCTGATTTCCGAAGCGGACCAGGATTTCCGGCACGGGATTTGGTGCATAACCTTCGATGGGAAAACCCCAACGATTGGTTGGCTTGGCTGCAAGCCCAAGTATCTGGTACCTTGTGTTATCTCGAAGCTGAAGACGCCGAAACCCAGGTTCTGATTGAAGAAATTTTGTTGGGTAAGGAGTTTTCATGCATTGTTCTCCAAAAGCCGGATGGTTCGGCGGCTGCATTGCCCCCCACCGAGATTGTACCCACGGCGCGGTTTTACGATTATCGTTCCAAGTATTTGCCGGGCTTTGCTCGCAAAAAAACACCCATCGATTTACCCGAAGATGCCATCGAGGAAATTCGTAAGGAATGCGTTCGTCTCTTTCAATCCTTTGATTTGGAAGTCTACGCTCGAATTGATGGCTTTTATTGCAACGATGGACAAATCGTTCTAAACGATCCCAACACCACATCGGGCATGATGCCCTCGTCCTTTTTCTTTCAACAAGCGGCTGAATTGGGTTTGAGCCCTTCGGCTTTTTTGACGTACTTGATTCGCATTTCATTGGATACTCGAATCAAGGCCCAGCCGGGAAGTTCTCTACCTCGTTTATTGGCGGATCGATTGGATCATTGGGTAGGTAAGCGCAGTGTTACGAGTCAAAATCGCCTTCGTGTCGGTGTATTGATGGGGGGTTATTCCTCGGAACGCCATATCTCGGTCGAATCCGGCCGGAACATCTTTGAAAAATTAAGTTCCATGGAGGACATGGAGCCCCTGAGTTTGTTCTTAAGCGGTTCGGAAAAGCAATGGAAGCTGCATCAGCTCCCCATGCATTTGCATCTCAAGGATCATGCCGATGACATTGTCCGCGGTTTGGAATTAACAGAACGAGCGCCTGTTCTCCATCGCATCCGAAAAGATTTTAGGGATGTCCTTTCTATTTATGCTCCGGATTCCTTGGAAACAGCCGTTTCGGTTTCATGGGAAGAATTACCCCAGCGTGTGGATTTTGTTTTCATTGCCTTGCATGGACGTCCGGGCGAGGATGGCTCGATCCAAAAGCGGCTGGATGATTTGGGTTTACCCTACAACGGTTCCGGACCGAATAGCAGCGCATTGACCATCGACAAATTTGCGACGGGACGTTTGTTGTCCGCGCACGGTCTGGCGGTGGCCGATCAGTGGATGGTGGACAAGGATTTATGGTTTTCGAAGGATCGATCCTCGTGGGTGGCTTCCTTACCTGGTTGGCCCCTTCTTGCCAAACCAGTGGACGACGGTTGTTCGACCGGTGTCTGCCGATTGGAAAGTCCCCTCGATTTAGAGGCCTACGCCCGACTTTGTTTTCGAGAAAAAGACACGTGGCCAGAGGAATCGGCTCAGCGATTGGGGATCCAACATCCGGACTTGTTGGTGCCGGGGGAACGTTTTTTGTTGGAACAATTTATTCAGGCCCGTGCTGGCGATCATTTCCTGGAGATTACCGGGGCCATGATGATTCGCTCTTTGCCCGATGGTCATCGAGAATATGAGGTATTTGAACCCTCGGAAAGCATTGCAGGGTCAGGTATATTGAGCCTCGAAGAAAAATTCCTTGCAGGCCAGGGGACCAATATTACTCCGGCGCGTTTTTCAAGCGATCCCATTCGCCAAGCTGAGATCATGGGTTGGGTCCAACAAGAACTTCGTCGTGCTGCCGAATGGACAGGGGTGGAGGGCTATTGCCGCATCGACGCCTTTGTGGGGATTCCACCTGCAGGTCCACCTGTTGTTCATATCATTGAAATTAATTCCCTACCTGGGATGACCCCCGCTACCTGCATTTATCACCAAGCAGCTTTGGCTCACTATACGCCCCACCAATTCATCGCCCAACTCATTGAAAGGGGCCTTCAAAGAGCCGCTCTGTCGTCCTCCCAATCCAAGCCATGATGCAGCATCCCTTTCGTCGGTTTTTGTTGATTTTTTTTGGTGTGAATGCTGTTCTGGTCCTTTTGATTTGGGGGGCTTTGGGGTGGTACACATCGCACGGTGATGCCATTGCGGTTCCGGCCCTTCGGGGCATGTCCATAGAGGATGCGCAGAGGACCTTGGAAGAGCGTGGCCTGGAGGTCATGGTGGTGGATTCTGTTTTTGCTGAGGGCTTGGACCCGGCGGCGGTCGTCATGAGCGATCCTGAAACAGGGTTTCTAGTCAAAAGCGGGCGCACGGTTTATCTGACCCTGAATCTTTCGGATTTGCCTTCGATGCCTGTTCCAAATTTGACGGACTTGTCACTCCGAAAGGCGACTATGGATTTGACCAACAAGGGCTTTGTCGTTGGTCAGCTTATTATGAAGCCGGATTTGGCCCATCAAGTGGTTCTCGGAGGTCAACACAAGGGCCGCGGCGTACGAACAGGTCAAATGTTACCCAGAGGCAGTGTAATCGATTTGCTGGTGGGTTTTAACAATTCCGATTCCTTGGTCGAAGTCCCCAACCTAACCGGCTTGACCTTGGACGAGGCCCGGATCTTTTTGGCGGAATCGTCTTTGTCCCTGGGTTCGGTTCACTACATGGGTTCCATTGCGGATAGCACCCAAGCCCTGATAGTTCGTCAACGACCCATGGCGGGGAGCCAAGGATCGCAGGTTCGTGCCTTGGATTTTGTAGACTTATGGTTAGCCGATTAATCGCTCCGCTCGTTTTGGTGGCCGGGCTTTTGGGCTGCCTGCGCTCCTGGGGGCAGGAGGGTACCTTTGCTCCACGAAGGAATCCTCTGGCCATGGGGACACCGTCCTTTGGTTTTTTACGACTCAACGACACCTTGGACTTGCCTTTCGAGGATGATTTTTCGTATGTCGGGGTCCGACCCAGCAACGCCCTATGGATCGATGCTTCGGTTTATCGCAACAACGATATGGCGGTTCGTCCCCCTTCCCAGGGCTTTGTAACCTTTGACGGTTTGGACTCGGCCGGTTCTCCGTACGATGCTTCTTCTTTGCTGGCGGTGGGTCGCGCCGACCAATTGCAATCCCTGCCCATTCGATTGGGTTCCTATTTGCCTCAAGATTCCCTGTACCTCAGCTTCGCCTATCAACCGGCGGGTTGGTGTGAATCGCCAGAGCCGGTGGATTCGTTTTTGCTGGAATTTAGAACTCGTTCGGGCGTTTGGCAAAGAGTTTGGTTCGCATTGGGATCCACCTTGCAGCCGTTTCGAACCGTCATGGTTTCGGTTCGGGATACGGGATTTCTTTACGATGGCTTTGCGATGCGCTGGACTTCGGTCGGTTCGTTGACAGGGTTGGTGGATGTTTGGCATTTGGACTATGTTCGTTTGGGCAGCGGCCGGAATGCAGGGGATTCCTTGCGCAACGATGTTTCGCCCGTCCATACCAACGCCACGTACCTCCGGCCTTACCGAAGTATGCCCTTCGATCAATTCATGGCGGATACCTTGCGTTTCCTCAACCCATTGCATGGGTACGATTTAACGAACAACGGTATTGCAACATCCGTCAATCATCGTTACCGGGTTTTTCAAGACGGCCTAGGCGCTCCTTGGTTTAGCAGTCCAGTCCTCAACTTGCCCAACCTGGGTACGGCCCAGAATTTTGGGATGGTTTATCCTCGTTTTGATGTGCCAATCGCCGCTGGGGATAGCGTTGATCTGGTTTTGGAATACGGAATCCAAGCGAACGGGGACGTGAATCCAGCGAATGATACATTGCGCGAACGGATTCGATGGTGGAATTACCTGGCCTATGATGATGGAACGGCCGAGACAGGCTATGGCATTAATGTGGTAGCGGGTTCGGTGGCTTATAAATTTTGGTTGGCTCGTCCTGATTCTCTGCGGGGTGTTTGGATGTATTTCACCCAAGCAGCTGCCAATGCATCCAACGAGCTCTTTGTGCTCAAGGTCTGGTCTCAAGTCCAAGAAAGAGGCCGAGGTGCCACGGAGCTCTATCGCTCAAGCATTCCGTATCGACCGGTGTACGGAGATAGCATCGGGCATTTTGTGTTTTTTGGCATCGAACCACCGCTGCCCGTTTCCGACTCCTTTTATGTGGGTTGGCAACAAGAGACGCCCGGCCTGCTCAACATTGGTTTGGACCGGAACGATACGCTGGTTCGTTTTAATCGTTGGTTTAATACCCAAGGCATTTGGGAAGAATCTTCGATAGCCGGATCTTGGATGATACGACCGGTGCTGGGAGGACCTTTTCGTTACCCCGCCTCCTTGGCCTCGGCAAGTCCCCGGAAGCCCAATCGTTCTTACCCTAATCCTTGGAACCCGCTGCAGGATCCATTAATCTTCGAAAGTTTAACACGTCCCATGCGAATGACCATGTTCCATACGAGTGGTCAGTCCATCCATGGTTCAACAGAGGAGGTGGACCCCTTCATTGAATCCTCCGACGATGTCCGTCGCTGGACCTTTCGACCGAGCAGGATTCCAACGGCCGGTGTTTATTTCTTGGAAGTGCTCACCCAAGATGGGCATCTCCATCGTTTCAAAATCTTGGTTCCCTAATATCATGCGACCCACCAAAACCCCCGCGCATTCCCAGACCGTTATGAACGAGCTGGTTCTGCCCAACGACACCAATACGCTCAACAACCTGATGGGGGGGCGTCTATTGCATTGGATGGATATCTGTGCCGCCATTGCGGCCCAAAAACATGCCAACCGAATCGTTGTTACGGCCAGCGTGGACAATGTGAGTTTCAACCGGGCCATCCGCTTGGGGAACCTCGTCAACATGACCGCCACGGTGACCCGGGCTTTTCAAACATCCATGGAGGTTCGCTTGGAGGTTTGGTGCGAAAACATCCCCCAGGGTATTCGTCACCTATGCAATCAAGCCTATTTCACCTTTGTAGCCGTGGACGACGCAGGTCAACCGACCGCTGTCCCGGATTTGTTGCCCGAAACACCCGAGGAAATTCAGCAATTCGACGGGGCCTTACGCCGCCGTCAATTGCGTTTGGTCCTTGGGGGCCGCATGAAACCCAGCGAAGCCCACGAACTTCGATCCATTTTTCAGGATCTTCCTCCGCAGGTTGCGAACCCTGGTACGAATCCTTAGTGTTTAAAATCCGCGTCGCTCAAACGAGGATTTAAGGTACCCTCCGTGAGGTTGAATTCGATGGATTCAGGTCCCATGCTGATCTTGACCTTGTGGGGAATTTGGAGTCCTTTGCCCATATCCCTGTAGTCAGCGTACGCCGTCGTTGACAAGGCATCCTTGCCGTCAGGACCTTTGGAAACCCGCGTAGATTGGACCTTTAGTCCGGTCTGTAGGTTGTAAACATGGCTCTCTAGGGTTCCATTTTCAAATTTCCAATCCAATTTGGCACAGAGTTGTCCGTCTACCATGACGGCACCGGCCAGGCTTAGTTTGGAATGAACGCCGTTCAACCATACCATTTCGGGAAGGGGGGTCGCTTCCATTGCCTCGTGTGCCAGTTCTTCACCCTCCACTTCCTTGGTACCCTGCATGGATTTGCGGGACATTTTTCCGTTGAGATACAAGTCCGATGATAGTTCCATGGAACTGTTGAGACGAACCTTTGTCAGAGATGCAGCGGGTTTGCTCCGCTTGATCTGGACCATTTCAAGGTTCATTCCTTGAAGAGTAGCCGCCATGGTGGTGCGAAGGCCTTTTAGCTTGGACCAATTCTTGGCCCCGCCGGTATTGGCAATGTACTTTTCAAGGACCGATGCCAGCGTGGTTCCCTCCGGTAATTTCAACGCCGTGGGATCCGGAGCTGTTTCACCATTCCAATCCAACCATTCAATCACGCCATCGCTGTCCATGGAACGAAGCTTGGGCGCAATTTCACTGCCTTTGCCAACACATAAAACAACACAAGATCCGGGTTGAATCATT
>RFPG01000049.1 GCA_009926245.1 Sphingobacteriia bacterium
CTCCTACACAGCACCCCGCTCCGAGCCCCGCTCGTACACGGCGCCTCGTTCCGAGCCCCGCTCGTACACGGCGCCTCGTTCCGAGCCGCGCTCCTACACAGCACCCCGCTCCGAGCCCCGCTCCAATTCTTCCAGCGGTTCGGGCTTTGGCTCCTCGCGCTCCACGCCTTCCTCTTCGGGTCGTTCCGGGTCCCATTCACCCCGCAGGTAATGGAAGGCCTTTCAACCCTCCGCAAAGCAAACCTTTCGTTTTTCATCCCGGTGCTGATGCTGGCGCTCAGCATCCCGTACCACCTCTTGGCCCAAGATCTCAATGATTTGTTACGGTACGGCCGTCCCGAATGGGCGGTGACAGCGCGCTCGGCCGGTATGGGAGGGGCCAACGGCTCCTTGGTTGGGGATTACGGTTCGGTCTTGGTGAACCCGGCCGCTTTGGGCGGCATCCAAAGGTTCACTTGGTCAGCGACCCTGGGGGGCCGTTCGGACCTCTATCAAAACACCTACTTGAACGAAGAAACATGGAGCAACCAATTCCGGTTGCCCCTACAGGAATTTTCGCTCATGTTTCCAGTGGGCGAAACCGGGGACTGGGACCATGTTCTTGGGATGGGTTTTAGCCAAAACCGTAATTTCGCGGAACGAATTGAATTCACTGGATACAATACCAACAGCAGCCTCCTGCATCATTGGGCCGAAGATGTCAACAGCAGCGGTCAATGGAACGATTACGGATCCGGCTTGGCATTCGATGCCAGTCTTTTGGGGCCCGTGGATACGACTTCCAATGCCTTGATAGGCAGCGTTTTACCAGACGCACAGATTCAGCAAACCGAAGAAAGGCTCCGTCGTGGTCGCCAATCCGAGCTCAGTTTTCATTGGTCCGCTGCTTACCAAAAACGATGGAACCTGGGCCTGACCATGGGGATCCGTACCCTTCGTTATCGTTGGAATTCCTTGTACCGCGAGGAAGATATCTTCAATAAAACCCCGGATTTCGAAAGCTTTGATTACAGGCGACAGCTGGATGTTTCGGGAAGTGGTATTTTCTGGCGTTTGGGCCTTCAAGGCCAGCCCTTGCCCTGGCTCCGAATCGGCATGGCCTACAGTGGAAGGGAGCGTTCTCAACTCGAGGAAGATTACCGAACCGGGGTGGTGGCACGTTGGGTCAACCCCACCGAAGAAATCAAGGCCTATTCACCGAATCCGGACACCATGTTACCTTTTGTTTGGCATTACCGGGGGAGCAACCGCACCACCTTGTCGGCGTCTGTTTTTTGGGGCAAAAAGGGCTTGCTTAGTTTGGATTACGATTGGATCGGCTACCGTAACATGGGGGTTTATCAGCCCTGGGGCGGTGGCCCCGGCGTGGGGGATTTTTGGGGCGGACTGCCGGACTGGGCGGTGGAACTCAATCGCGAAGCCCAAAACATGTTGAGGGTAGGTCAACAACTGCGCGTGGGCACCGAATGGATCGCGGGATTAACCGCTTTTCGGATGGGGTACCAATGGTCATCAAGCCCTTTTGTTAGAGGTTTGGTTGATCCGGCATCGGACCAGCGACAGCGCCGATTCACCTTGGGGGCGGGGCGACGCAACGGCCCCTGGGTCCTGGATGTGGCCGCCTACCTGGAAACCAGCTCCTTCTCGGAGGAGCTCTACCCGCTGACCCCCTCCGAAACCGGACCGGTCATGCGGAGTACCCTGACCCGTCTGGGTTTCATGACGGGTATTCAATACCGCTTTGGGCTTTGATGCCTATTTTTGTTCCAGCCTGCGCCTTGTCCAACCCGGTCGGCCTGGGTTCACAACCCCTTTTCTGCTATGAACATATTGGTTTGCCTGAGCCAGGTACCTGATACCACCACCAAAATCGCCTTTAGCGCCGATAACAAATCCCTGAACAAAACAGGGGTCCAGTACATTATCAACCCCTACGATGAGTTGGCTTTGACCAAGGCATTGGAGTTGAACGAAGCCACCGGCGGAGGTACCGTGACCGTTATTCATGTCGGCGGCGCCGACGCCGAACCGGTGCTGCGCAAAGCCTTGGCCATTGGGGCCGATCAAGCCGTCCGCGTTGACGCTGAACCTCTGGATTCCAGGCAAGTCGCCGCCGAATTGGCCACCTATATTCAGGGCCAGTCCTACGATTTGGTTTTGACTGGGAGAGAGTCCATCGACTACAACAGCGGATTGGTGGGTGGAATGTTATCACAATACCTGGATTGGCCCTTGGTCAATGTGGCAACTTCCATCGATCCAGCTGGCCAAGCGGGGGTTCTGGCGGTCAGCAGGGACATGGACGGTGGACGCGAAAAAGTCGAAGTCTCGTTGCCGGCGGTGATTACCTGCCAAAAAGAATTAACCGAACCCCGCATTCCCAACATGAGGGGTATCATGGCCGCTCGCTCCAAACCATTGCAAGTTATTAGCCCACAGGGCATTGGTCCCGACCTATCCCTGTTGAGCCATGCCTTGCCCCCGGCTCGACAAGCCTGTCGTTATTTTACAGCTGATCAGATGGACGCGCTCGTTGAGGCCCTGCGCCAGCAGGCCAAAGTTCTTTAAGACTCCAAAAATATTCCTTTTATGAAAGTATTGATTTACGCCGAACAGCAGGATGGCCAACTCAAGAAGAGCGCTTTTGAAGCCGTTTCTTTTGCCGTGCAGACCTGGGCACCTCAAGGGGTGCAGGATTTTACCGTTGTTTTGGGCGGTCGTGTTTCGGAGCAGGACGCAGCCGGTTTGGGAAATTACGGAGCGACCCTGGTCTTGATGCCGGACGATGCGGTCATGGATGCCTTTGAGCCCCATGTTCATTCGGCGGTTTTGTTGGATGCCCTCCAAAAGTCCGGGGCGAACCTTTTGGTGATGGCCCATACCTATGCCGGAAAATCTTTGGCTCCCCGCTTGGCCGTGAGTTGGCAGGCGACCCTGGCGGCCGCTGTAAATCATCCACCAGAAATACAGCCGGATGGAACTTGGACCGTTCAGCGCACCGTGTATTCGAACAAGGGTTTGGCCACCTACCAGGTCTCCGGGGAACGTCGCCTCTTGTCCTTCACCCCCAACGCCCTCAAGCCGGTTCTTCAGGGTTCTCCTTGCCCCGTTCAGCCCCTTAGCACCCAGGCCGGAGCCGGTGCAAGTCGTACCCATCGCTTGGAGGTTCAAAAGGTACAGGGCAAAATCCCCCTGACCGAGGCCGAGCGGGTGATTTCTGGTGGTCGTGGTCTCAAGGGTCCCGAAAACTGGCATTTGATCGAAGGATTGGCCGATGCCTGTGGGGCAGCCACCGCCTGTTCCAAACCCGTATCGGACATGCATTGGCGTTCCCACGATGAGCATGTGGGCCAGACCGGAATCACGATCAAGCCCGATCTATACATTGCGGTGGGCATCTCCGGTGCCATTCAACACCTGGCGGGCGTTAGCAGCAGCAAAACCATCGTGGCCATCAACACCGATCCGGAGGCTCCCTTCTTCAAAGTGGCCGACTACGGCGTGGTGGGCGATGCCATGGAGGTTCTGCCTCGCTTGACCGACGCCATTCGCCGTTCGGCGGGTTCGTAAACCAAAGGCGACCGAACAGGTTTTTTTGGGAAACTTGTTCGTATTTTCGGAGAATGAAAAAAGTAGAGCTGGAACTCTTGGCTCTTTCCGAAAGCAACGCTTCCGTTCATTCCTATGCGGTGGTTCTGGGGGAAAAGGGGGGACGTCGCAAACTTCCCATTATCATTGGTTCTTTCGAGGCCCAGGCTATTGCTATCGAGCTCGAAAAGATGAAACCAGCACGGCCTTTGACGCATGATTTGTTATTGAATTTTGCCAGGGCCTTTGAGCTTGACCTTAAGGAAGTTCTCATCACTGACTTGCGCGAAGGGGTTTACTTTTCAAATCTCCTTTGGATTAATCACAACGAGCCGGGTCGGGAGTGGATCCTGGATGCCCGAACCAGCGATGCCATTGCGCTCGCTGTGCGCTTTGCTTGTCCCATCTACACCCTCGAAAGCGTTTTGGAGCAGGGTGCAGTCGATTCCGCCCAGGCCGACCTTTTCGAATTAGGTTCTATGGCGGAGGAACCCGATTTAACCCTTTCCTCCGCTTCAGTCACTGCCCAGGTTTCCTCCTATCACCAGCATTCCCTCAAGGACTTGGAGAAAGAACTCAAGGAAGCCTTGAACGACGAGGATTATGAAAAAGCTGCCCAAATCCGGGATCTCATCCAAAATCGCCGTAAATCCGGGGAAGTCTAAGGCGTTCCTATTCCCCTGTACCAACTCTTACTAATTTCAAGACATGAATCTGGATCATTTTCGCGGTGTATTGGGCATCGTTTTTTTGATAGGCATTCTCTATCTTTTTTCGGAAAAGCGCAAGGCCATCCGATGGAAGACGGTAGGAATCGCTTTGGCCTTGCAAGCCGGTTTGGCGGTGATGGTACATCGTGTGGATTGGTTTCGGGAGATCTTCTCTTGGATTTCAAGCTTTTTCGTGGTGGTCTTGGGCTTTACCAAGGCGGGTTCGTTGTTCTTATTTGGGTCGCTGGTCGAACGGGTGGACAGTTTTGGTTTCATTTTTGTTTTTCAGGTTCTTCCTAACATTGTATTCTTTGCGGCTTTGAGTTCCTTGTTTTATTATTTGGGTCTCTTGCAAAAAATCGTTTGGCTTTTTGCTTGGATCATGCGCAAGGGATTGCAGATATCCGGGGCGGAGAGTTTGTCGGCTTCGGCCAATATTTTTTTGGGTCAAACCGAGGCGCCGCTCTTGGTTCGGCCCTATATCATGGGGATGACCCGTTCCGAATTGTTGGCCTTGATGGTAGGAGGAATGGCTACCATCGCCGGATCGGTTTTGGCAGCGTATGTGGGTTTCCTGGGTGGTTCCGATCCCGAACAACAGCAACTCTTTGCAACTCATTTGTTATGCGCCTCCATGATGGCGGCCCCTGCAGGCATTCTCGCGGCCAAAATTTTGGTACCCGAGACCGAAGCGGTCAACGAACGTTTGGAACTGAACCGGGAACAAACCGGGAGCAATGTTCTGGAGGCCATCGCCAACGGCACCACGGATGGGCTGCGCTTGGCTGTCAATGTCGGGGCGATGCTCTTGGTATTTACGGCCTTCATGGCCATGGCCAACTATCTGTTGCAGTACGGGATTGGGGAATGGACCGGATGGAACCAGCGTATTGCCTTGGAAACGGGTGGTCGTCAAACCGGGTTAACGATGCAGTACCTCCTGGGGGTGGTGTTTGCGCCTCTGGCCTGGCTGCTGGGAATCGCTTCCAAAGACATTGTACTAGTCGGGCAATTGCTGGGTGAAAAGGCCATTCTCAACGAATTTTTTGCCTACACAACGCTGACGCAATTCAAAATCAGCGGGGCCCTGCAAGATCCCCGGTCGGTGATTGTCGCGACCTATGCTCTTTGTGGCTTTGCCAATTTTGCATCCATCGGAATTCAGATTGGAGGGATTGGCGCCTTGGCCCCGGAGCGGCGGGGATTGTTATCCCAGTTGGGGCTCAAGGCCTTGTTGGGTGGTACCGTGGCATCGCTACTCAATGCAGCGATGGCGGGGATGTTGTTTTAAGACCCGATGCTAGTCCTTGTCGTAGGTTGGCTGTTTGTTCAATGTTAAATTATCCAAAAATGACGAGTTCTTTTTTTCGTATTCTTCTGTTGATGGTATGTGCAGTCCAAGGGCTGCAGGCTCAGGACGGCCCAGCTATGCCCTTGCAGCCAGCGGTTTCAATCATGAAGGTGGGCGCAGCCCGCGAATTGCCATCTCGTATGGACTTTTATACCATCCAGAACCCGCCCTACAGCCGACAAGTCCAATCCAAATCGGCCGAGTCCACTTGGCAGGGCCTTGAAGCGGACCTGGCCGCGGCCTTTGTAGAATGGATGCGTACCGTGCGCGGTCTTCAAATCGCGTACGATCCGCTTTTTTTCAGGGATGCAGCCGAACTCAAGACAGCTATGATGGCGGATCCAGCTCAGGCTGTGGGTGTTATGGTGATCGAAGAGGGCGTTGATCCCCTGCTGGATAGCGCATGGTCCAAACCATTGCCTTGGCTCCGTTCCAAGATGGGTGTCCTGGTCCCTCTTTCCAATACCGCGAACTGGAATGATTGGAAAACTGGGCTCAAAAGCGCCGAAGGCGCACGCTGGGTGGTGCACCGTAGCCCGATGAGCTTGGCCTGGATGCGGGCCTGGTCCGTTCAGGTTTCGTCCAAAGGGACCATGGAGGATACGGACGACGAATTAGCCTGGTGGAAGGTCTTGGGCAAAAGTAAAATGCCCGTTGTTGGGGTGGCCGATGTGGGCACCCTGGCCTATGCGATGCGACAAGAAGGAGCCTATGCTTGGAAGGTCAAGGTACCCGAAGGCCAAAAAAACTCGATTCGATATTTGGTATTCCCCCGACAAAGCCTGTTGGCCCCTTATTGGGAGGAATTTCTATGGAGTGGCTGGGGCTGGACTTCTTCCAAAGAATTCAAAGGTCTCTTGGAAAAGCATTTTGACCAAGCGACCCCCGAACATATTCAGCCGGTTCGGCCCTAGGGAGGGGAGGCTTAGCCCCGCAGCAGATCGGCCATGGTCTGACCAATATGAGCGGGAGACGCGACCACGTGAATGCCGCATTCGGACATGATCCGCATTTTGGCTTCGGCCGTATCGTCCTTGCCACCCACAATGGCACCTGCATGACCCATGCGGCGACCGGGAGGGGCGGTTTGGCCCGCGATAAAACCAACCACGGGCTTGGGATTTCCGGCATCGCGAAGCCAGCGGGCGGCCTCGGCTTCCATGCCTCCTCCAATTTCTCCAATCATAATCACGCCGTCGGTCTCCGGATCCCGCATAAACAATTCCAAAGCCTGCCGGGTCGAGGTGCCAATGACGGGATCGCCTCCAATACCGATGGCGGTGGAAATGCCGAGGCCGGCTTTGACCACTTGGTCAGCGGCTTCGTAGGTGAGGGTCCCTGATTTGGAGACAATCCCAATTCGACCGGTTTTGAAAACAAAACCGGGCATAATACCAACCTTGGCTTCACCGGGTGTGATGATGCCGGGGCAATTGGGTCCGATCAATCGGGAACCCCGGCGTTGGACCATGGCAGCGGCCTTGACCATATCCGAGGTGGGAATGCCTTCGGTAATGCAAACAATGAGTGCCACGCCCGCATCGGCGGCTTCCATAATGGCATCACCCGCAAAGGCCGGTGGCACAAAAATGATGGAAACATTGGCCGATGTAGCGGCCACAGCGCTACGCATATCGTCAAAAACCGGTAGGCCCAGGTGCTCGGTGCCTCCCTTGCCGGGCGTCACACCGCCAACCACGCAGGTTCCGTACTCGATCATTTGGCTGGCATGGAAGGTGCCTTCGGAACCGGTAAAACCTTGGACCAACACGCGTGATGATGAATTGACAAGTATGCTCATAGAAAAACGGTTTTTGATAGACCGGGCCCAAAAATAGCCCCAACGCTCGGCCTTACCAAACAAATGGACGGTTCGAAGTTGAACCTACGGATAGCCCAGGGGGTTTCGAACCCCAAAGGAAGCCCTGTCAAGAAGCCTTATCCCTGAATTGTTGCAAATGCCGAGCAGCGTAAACGAGCTCGTTCAGGTCTTCGTTGTCGCTTTTGAGGATTTGTTGACGGTCCCCTTCCCAAGTTTTGCGTCCCTTATGCAAAAAAATGATATGATCCGCGCATTCCAAAACCGAATTCATATCGTGGGTATTTACCACGGTGGTGATGTTGAATTCTTGGGTCAGGTCCCGAATCAAGTGATCGATTCGAAGGGAGGTTTTGGGGTCCAGTCCAGAATTCGGCTCATCGCAAAACAAATAACG
>RFPG01000050.1 GCA_009926245.1 Sphingobacteriia bacterium
GTTGGAGCGCATCAATTTGGACGAACTTTCTTCGCAATTGCGTTACCAAGCCGCGACCGAAACATCGCAGCAACGCAAAACCGATGCTCTGAAGCGCCTCAAAATTGTCGAAGCCTTCAAATCATCCAATGCCGAGAACCGTATCAACCGCCCTGAGTGGATGGTCGTACGCATGGTTCCTGTGATTCCGCCCGAACTTCGTCCGCTAGTACCCTTGGAAGGTGGGCGTTTTGCAACATCGGATTTGAACGATTTGTATCGCCGGGTGATCATTCGGAACAATCGCCTCAAGCGCTTGATGGAAATCAAGGCTCCCGATGTGATTCTACGTAACGAGAAGCGGATGCTTCAAGAGGCTGTGGATTCTCTTTTTGACAACAGCCGCAAAGTGAATGCGGTGAAAGCCGATGGAAACCGTGCCCTCAAGTCGTTGAGCGATATGCTCAAGGGCAAGCAAGGTCGTTTCCGTCAGAATTTGTTAGGAAAACGGGTTGACTATTCCGGTCGTTCGGTCATCGTGGTTGGTCCCGAAATGAAACTGCACGAATGCGGTCTGCCCAAAGACATGGCGGCCGAATTGTTCAAGCCATTTGTGATTCGCAAACTCATTGAGAGAGGGATTGTCAAGACGGTTAAGTCGGCCAAGAAGTTGGTGGACCGCAAGGAGCCCGTGGTTTGGGATATTTTGGAAAATGTGCTCAAGGGTCATCCGGTTCTTTTGAACCGCGCCCCAACCCTTCACCGCTTGGGGATCCAGGCTTTCCAGCCCAAATTGATTGAGGGCAAGGCCATTCAACTCCATCCCTTGGTTTGTACGGCCTTTAACGCGGACTTTGACGGTGACCAAATGGCCGTGCATGTTCCACTGGGCAATGCAGCGATTTTGGAGGCTCAATTGTTGATGCTTGCATCGCACAATATCTTGAATCCCGCCAACGGATCGCCCATCACGGTTCCTTCCCAGGACATGGTCTTGGGTCTGTACTACATCACCAAAGGACGTAAGTCCACGCCGGAGCATCCTATCAAGGGCGAGGGTCGAATTTTCTATTCCGAGGAAGAAGCCAACATTGCTTACAATGAAGGCATGGTCGCCCTCCACGCATGGGTTAAGGTGCGCACCCAGGTACGCAACGAGGCCGGTGGATTGGACACCAAGCTGGTCGATACCACCATGGGTCGTATCCTCTTTAACCGTGCGATTCCCCAAGCCGTTGGTTTTATCAACGAGTTGATGACCAAAAAATCCCTGCGGGATTTGATTGGCGTCATTGTTCGCCAAACCGATATTCCTACCACGGCTGATTTCTTGGATCAAATCAAGGAATTGGGCTTCAAAATGGCCTTCAAAGGGGGTCTTTCTTTTAATCTGGACGACGTGATGGTTCCGGAGAACAAAGTCACCTTGATTGAAGCTGCTCAGCGCGAAGTCGAAGAGGTGACCGGTAACTATAACATGGGTTTCATCACCAACAACGAGCGTTACAACCAGGTTATTGATATTTGGACCCGTACCAATTCCAAAATCACCGACACCTTGATGAAAGAGATTGCCTCTGACAAACAAGGTTTCAATTCGGTTTATATGATGTTGGATTCCGGAGCTCGTGGTTCCAAGGAGCAGATCCGCCAGTTGGGTGGAATGCGTGGTCTGATGGCCAAGCCCCAAAAGAGTGGCGGTGCCGGCGAGATCATCGAAAACCCGATTTTGTCCAATTTCAAAGAAGGTCTCAACGTACTTGAGTACTTTATCTCAACCCACGGTGCCCGTAAGGGTCTGGCCGATACCGCCCTCAAAACGGCGGATGCCGGTTACTTGACCCGTCGTCTTCACGACGTGGCCCAAGATGTCATCATTAACGAAGAGGATTGCGGCACCTTGCGTGGCATTGAAGTCACCGCCCTCAAGGATAACGAGGAAGTGGTTGAGCCGCTGAAGGAGCGTATTGTGGGCCGTGTTGCGGCTTCCGATGTTGTGAATCCTTTGGATAACAAAGTTTTGTTGGCCGCGGGCGAAGAAATCACCGAAGCCGTGGCTACCATGATTGAGGCATCTCCCGTGGAGGCTGTTGAAATTCGTTCGGTCTTGACCTGTGCTTCGGTTAGTGGCGTTTGCGTGAAGTGTTATGGACGAAATCTAGCCACCAATCGTACAGTTCAAATTGGTGAAGCTGTGGGCGTTATTGCGGCTCAGTCCATCGGTGAACCCGGTACCCAGTTGACACTGCGCACATTCCACGTAGGGGGTGTGGCCGGTAACATTGCTACGGAATCACAGTTGGTGGCCAAGTTCGACGGTTTGGTCGAATTTGACGAAGTCCGGACCGTCACCAATGCGACATCCAACAAAGAACTACCTGTCGAAACAGTGGTATCGCGCTCGGGTGAAATCAAGATCATGGATCTCAAGACCCGTTTGCCTTTGATGACCAATGTATTGCCTTATGGTGCTACGCTTTCAGTCAAGGCGGGAGACAAGATCAAAAAAGGTGACCTTATTTGTATATGGGATCCCTACAATGCCTTGATTATTTCTGAATTCAAGGGCAAAGCGGATTTTGAACATATCCTGGATGGTATTACCTACCGTGAAGAATCCGACGAACAAACCGGTCACAAGGAGAAAGTCATTATCGACACCAAAGACAAAACCAAGAACCCTGCGGTGAAGATTTTGGACTCCAAGAAAAACAACCAGCGTACCTACAACCTTCCGGTTGGAGCCCACCTGCAGGTGAACGAGGGGGATGTTATTTTGCCAGGAACTATTTTGGCCAAGATTCCTCGCTCAACCACCAAAACCAGGGATATCACCGGGGGTCTGCCTCGTGTTACCGAGCTTTTTGAAGCCCGTAATCCGTCCAATCCGGCGGTGGTTTCCGAAATTGATGGGGTGGTGACCTTTGGTGGAATCAAGCGGGGTAACCGTGAGATTCAAGTTGAATCCAAGGATGGTCAAATCAAGAAGTACTTGGTTCCTCTCAGCAAGCACATCCTGGTACAGGACAATGACTTTATCAAAGCCGGTGATCCGCTTTCGGATGGAGCCATTACCCCTGCAGCGATCCTTGGGATCAAAGGTCCTGGTGCTGTACAAGAATACCTGGTCGATAACATTCAAGAGGTCTATCGCCTCCAGGGTGTGAAAATCAATGACAAACACTTTGAAGTAATTGTTCGTCAGATGATGCAAAAAGTTGTAATCGTGGATCCGGGCAATACCACTTTCTTGGAACAAGAGGTGGTCAACGATAACGCGGGCATCGTTGGGTACTAAGTCTTTTGTATCGGCGGCATCGTTCCAGGAAACCACCAAGGTTTTGAACGAAGCGGCGATTGCCGGTAAAGTTGACGAATTGTTGGGACTCAAGGAAAATGTTATTGTGGGTCACTTGATTCCTGCGGGAACCGGGGTGCGGGCCTATGAGAAAATGGTGGTTGGTTCTTTGGAAGAGTACCAGCGCCTGATGGCTTCCAAGGAGGAATTTGAAACCGAGGAATCGTTGATTTCGGACTCCAATCCTGCTTAATCCAAAACCAATAACAACGCTCATCCGTCCCTTCGTTTTCGATCGTTTTTGAATCTTTCACCTTCTTGCCCGTCCTACCATGAGTCAGAATAATCCAGCCCCCGATAATCAAATTAACATTGAATTAGACGAGCAAATGGCCGAAGGAATCTACAGTAACCTGGCCATCATCACGCACTCCAACGCAGAATTTGTGGTTGATTTTGTGCGGATGATGCCCGGTTTACCCAAGGCGAAAGTCAAATCACGGATTGTCCTGACTCCTCAGCATGCCAAACGATTGTTGCATGCCTTGGCTGATAATTTGGAAAAGTTTGAGCAAGTCCACGGGGAAATTGATTTAGGTGAAACCCTGGGTGGTGGCTCCTTGCCGATGACTTTCGGCGGGCCAACGGCCCAGGCTTAGGGGAATTTCCCTGTCCTAGCGCAATTCCTAGGACTAGGGGAAATATCCGTATTTCTAGAGGGAATATTTTACCAGGCTATGGTTTTCGTAGGATGTAGCGCAAGGTTGCGTTGCCTCCGCGTCCGTCACTGAATTGAAGGAAATACAAGCCTTCGGGAATTTGAGGTTGTAGCTCCCAGCGTAGGCCTTTGGGGTCGGCGCATTCCTCCGGCCCCCATGAATGACCATCGATGATCCTTCCCGTTTCGTCGGTCAGGCGGGCTTGCAGTCCAGTGGGGTATTCAACATCACCTGTTTGGAGGTGGAGGAACCCGTTACCTGGATTGGGAAAAAGACCAGGTGCCTGCATTCGGTATTCCCGTATCCCGCTCGGTGAGATGACCACGACAGTGCGGTGATCGATGAGTGAGTCCACGCAGAGGTTGGCCCCGGTAACCCAAAGGCTTACCGTGTAATTCCCGTTTTGATTGTAACGCTTTTGGGGCGCAAATCCGGTCATCAACGGAGTTCCATCCCCAAAATCCCAGACATAGTAGGAACCGTATTGGCTTTGGTTGAGCAGGCCCAGGAGAGAACCCCGAAGGATGGTATCCCTGCTCAGTGAAAAACCAGCAACGGGCCCGAAGGGAACCGTAAAGCTCCGGGTGAGGGAATCGACCCCGTAACGGTTGTAGCCCAACAGGGTGACGGTATGGGTTCCGGGTCCAGGGTTGAGGGTTATGAGGGTGTTGGTGGAGGTTTGGCCTTGGGTTAGGATCCAGCGAAGGCTGTCGGCTAGGGCGGCATCGGCCTGAACTTGAACCAGGACCGGGTTGCACCCACTCATGGATAAATCCCACGAAACGACCGGGGGCATGGAATCCACCAAAATTTGGAGATCATCCAAATAGAGATTGTTTCCGTTTTGGTTAAAAAATTCAAAGCGCAAATAAGCCGTTTGGGCGGGACGGAGAATCGAGAGGTCGATGGAATCCCTTCGCCATTGTTGGCTTTGCAAGGGGACAAAGGCGAGAGAATCGGGGGTCGTGGTGCCCAGCCCGGGTCCACCTGCGGTCCAGAGACGGCGGTAGGTCAAGCCGCAGTCGGTGGATGCCCAAACCACAAGGGAATCGTAGGCGGTGGCGGGTTGAGGTCGGTATCGGGGATTGTGAGCATAGGCCCTCCGAAAGCGAAGCAGGGCCAGTCCGCTATCCGGAATGGGAAATCGTCCCGTCTCAAGGTAATCACGTTGGCCCAAGGCGGTGTAGGCATGCCCATTCATGGTGACCGATCGAAAGCCGGTGGCCAGTCCCGACGTGGTGGAGAAATTCCACGTCAAACCGTTGTCGGGGTTCAGTACTTGGTAACCCAAAGAGGCCAGATTGCCAGTCTCAAAGGTTTGCTGCAGGGGTAAGGACCAGCGGGCCCGTTGGTTGAGGCTGTGCTGCAACGTGTTATCGGTGCTGTCTTCCTCGATGACCGAGTCCGGCCAAACTTGGACCTGAACCAGGGTTGCACCTGTTGCACCTCCTGTTGGTATGGGCCGCAGGCCCAGGTCCACGGTATCGGACTGGTTGGAGCTCAGGTTTTGATTGAATGCAACCCAAAAAGGAATGCCCGACCCTATTTGGCAACGAAGTCGATAGGAGCGGATCATGGAATCCCCCAAATTGCTCACCCGGTAATGCAAGCGAACCGAATCGGCACAAAGCAATCCACCGGATTGAATCGGCCCTTGCAGGCTCAAATTAAAGAGGCCCCGGTAGGGGGGGGTCGGGGTGTGAAAACGGGCCAGGTATCGAAAGGCAGAATCCACCTGCAGAAATCCGTTTCCGAAGGTATTGTCCTCGCCGGCGGGACCTAGGTCCAAGCCGGATTGGTACAAACCGCGCAGGATGGTGCTACCGGGGAGGCTGGGAAAAGCTTCTTTGAGGAGTAGAACGGCTCCGGAAACATGGGGCGAAGCCATGGAGGTACCGGTTAAGTTCAGGTAACCCCCGTTGTTGCCCGTGGAACGGACCGAGGTCCCCGGGGCGACCAGTTCGGGTTTGATTAAAAGGGAGGAGTCTGGACTGGAACAAATCGAAGGTCCTCGGCTGGAGGAGGATGCAATGCTGAGGTTTCCGTTGGAGCCAACGCTCACATTCCCGGTACAGAACACGTTGACTTCGTTTAGGTTGATGTTTTTGGGTGCGGTGATCGTGGAGATCCCTGAACCGCTGTTGCCTGCCGAAAAAACCACCGCAAGTCCTGCAGCCGAAAGGGCATTGAACATCGGTAGATAAGTAGGGCTGTTGCATTGGGAACTGTCCTGGGTGGAGCCCCCCCAACTGTTGTTAATTACATCGGGTACATCGGAAGTGGTCAACGGATTCCCATCCGGGTCCAAGGCCCATTGAAAGGCGGCGGTGGTGGAACCGCCAGCGCAGAGGGCCCCGGCCGCAATCCATTGAGCCCGGACCGCCATGCCCACGGTGTCCTGGGTTTGGGCATCCATGCCGACCATGGTGCCCATTACATGGGTTCCATGGGGGGTATTTCCCCCACAATCTGTGGGCGTATTGCCGGCTCCCAACCAGGCTTGGGATGCAGGAACCTGCAGACCCTTCCAACGGCTGTTCAAAGCCGGATGGGTTCCCCAAACCCCGGTATCGATGTTCATCCCCAGCCGCCCTCGGCCTCGGTAACCCCGGGCCCACATCAAGGGGGCTTGGGTGGCTCTCAGGCCGGGCTCGGTACCGCCAAGGCTCTCGGGTCGATCTTCGCCAAGCCCTGATGTTACCGGATCCGGTCCAAAGCCAGGGTCGGCATCGGCTTCGATCCACTCGATTTGGTCACCGTAGGTCTCCAGAAGGGCCAAAAAATAGGTGGGGCTTGCTTCCAAGACCCCCAGCGAGCTAATCCAATACCACTGGACCGATTTCAAGGAGCCTGGTCCCAAGGCAGCACCCAAGGCGGTGAGTCTTTCCAGCCACAGATGTTCAATCCGGCTGTTGTATTGACGCAGGAGTCCCACCGTTTGCAGAAGACGATTTTGGGCGTCGGTTCCTTCGCGATCAAAGAGGTTCTCCAGCGAATCGACCCGAACTCGGTCCCGCAAAAGTAGCCGCATGCGCTGGTAGCCTTCGGACGCCAATGCACCGGAGCCCCTCGCATCGCGGGCCTGCAGCCATTGCTGGTACAGGGCCGGTTCCAAAGGCCATGGGGTGTTGGTTGCGGAAACCCCGGGCAGGGCAGGTCCAGCAACGCACAACGCTACGAGGAACCAGGCCAGCAGGCGGCCCATGGCACCCATTCGGTGAGGTCCATGCGAGCCTTCGTCCGCCATCACGCGATTGGGTTCTGATTTCATCTCTCTATCTTTAAATCCAAAATTAACACCATGGCTACTTTGGCAATCCGGGATGTTCAGTTGGTCAATGAGGGAGAAATCCGCCAAGTCAATGTAGAAGTTCGAGACGGACTGATTTGGTCCGTTGATCCGGTGAATCGCCGCAAAGTGGCGGATCGAACCCTGGAAGGGGCGGGGGCCTACCTACTACCGGGCTTGGTGGATGACCAGGTTCATTTCCGGGAGCCGGGCCTGACCCACAAGGGCTGCATAGGCACCGAAAGCCGGGCCGCGCTGCGCGGCGGTGTTACATCGTACATGGAGATGCCCAATACCAGCCCCTCGACCTGCGATCGCGCGGCATGGGATTGGAAGATGGCTACCGCAGCACGGGATTCGGCCGCGAATTACAGCTTCTACATGGGGGCCAATGGTCACAACCTGAGCAACCTCTTGGAAGCCGATTACCGTAGGGTACCGGGAGTCAAAATTTTTATGGGATCCTCGACCGGAGAATTGTTGGTGGACCATCCCGAAATTCTTCGAGAGGTTTATTGCAAAATGC
>RFPG01000006.1 GCA_009926245.1 Sphingobacteriia bacterium
ACCAAGAAATGTTCACCGACCCATCCTACCGGGGTCAAATGTTGGTCCACAATTTTGTTCATTTAGGCAATTATGGAGCCTATGCTGCAGATCAGGAATCCGATCGAGTCCAGATTAGTGGTGTGGTGGTCCGCAATTTTACCGAGAAGCATTCTCGTCTCATGGCGGACTCCTCCTTGCAGGATTACATGGTCCAAAACCGCTTGATGGGGATACGGGGGGTGGATACCCGGGCCTTGGTTCGCCATATTCGCCACAGCGGTGCTATGAATGGCGTCATTTTGTCGCACAAGGGTCTGGATGGAGACCCTCGTCTCCAGGCCCAAAGGGCCTTGGCGGAACTACCCAACATGAACGGATTGGACCTAAGTGCCTTGGTAACCACAGCTAAATCGTATCGAATGGAATCCGCCATCCCGGGTACCCCCAAACGGGTGGTTGTGATGGATTACGGGGTCAAGCGCAACATGCTTCATCATCTCACCCAGAGAGGATGCGAATTGCAGGTGCTGCCGGCTTCGGCTACCATCGAAGACGTCATGGCCTGCGCTCCCCAAGGGGTCTTGTTATCCAATGGCCCCGGTGACCCCGCCGCCATGGATCAACAGGTAGGTGTGGTGCGTGGTTTGCTGGATCGACGCGTTCCTCTCATGGGTATATGCCTAGGTCATCAATTGCTGGCCAGGGCCGCGGGTCTTGATACTTTTAAGATGCACAACGGACATCGGGGTTCCAATCACCCGGTCCTAAACCTTCGAAACAAGCGTTCCGAAATCACGTCTCAAAATCATGGTTTTGCGGTCCATTTGGAACAGGCCCAGGCAGCATCCCATTTGGAATTGACCCACATCAACCTGAACGACCAAACCGTGGAAGGACTTGCATTGCGTGAGCGGCCTGCTTTTTCGGTGCAGTACCACCCCGAGTCGAATCCAGGACCGCATGATTCCCATTATTTGTTTGATGATTTTGTGTCCATGATGGCCTAATCCATTTTTCCATTGCTTTGACTTTCTTTGAGCGCATCCGTTTTTGATTTTCGCCTTTCTTCACCCTCTCAACCCCAAGACCATGCCCGTTATCCAAGACATTTTTGCCAGACAAATTCTCGATTCACGTGGGAATCCCACCGTGGAAGTGGACGTATTGACCTCTGACGGTTGCACCGGAAGGGCAGCCGTGCCTTCGGGGGCTTCGACGGGCATGCACGAAGCGGTCGAGTTGCGGGACAACGATCCGTCCATGTACATGGGCAAGGGAGTCTTGGGGGCTGTTGCGAATGTCAACGATCGCATCGCACCGGAATTGGAAGGGATGTCGGTTTACGAGCAGCAACAGATTGACCGGGTCATGATTGACTTGGATGGGACGGGCAACAAGTCGAATCTGGGCGCGAATGCTATTCTTGGGGTATCCCTGGCCTGCGCACGGGCTGCGGCTGCTTCGCTGGGCATGCCTTTGTATCGTTATGTTGGTGGACTGCAGGCGAATGTCCTACCCATGCCTATGATGAACATTCTGAATGGAGGGGCACATGCCGACAATGGAATTGATTTTCAGGAGTTCATGGTCATGCCGCTGGGTGCTTCCACTTTTTCGGAGGCATTGCGCATGGGCACCGAGGTCTTTCATCACCTCAAAAAGGTCTTGCGCGATCAAGGTTTATCAACCAATGTTGGGGATGAAGGAGGTTTTGCTCCCAACCTTCGCAGCAATACCGAGGCATTGGAAATGGTGTTACGAGCGATTGAATCAGCGGGCTATCGTCCGGGGGAACAGGTGGCCATTGCGATGGATGCGGCCTGCACGGAGATGTACGATGCGGCAAGCGGCAACTATCGTTTTCACAAATCAGGCGGTGAGCCCATGGACTCAGGGCAATTGGTTGAATTCTGGACCGATTGGTGTGCCAAATACCCCATTTGTTCCATTGAAGACGGTTTAGCCGAGGACGATTGGGAAGGTTGGGCTCGTTTAACGTCTGCCTTGGGGCATCGTATTCAATTGGTAGGGGATGATTTATTTGTTACGAATACCAAACGCCTCCGTCTTGGCATTGAATCCAAGGTGGCCAATTCTATTTTGGTAAAGGTCAACCAAATCGGAACCCTTACGGAAACCATCGAGGCTGTTCAAACGGCCTCCTCCTCCTCCTATTCCAGTGTGATGAGTCACCGTTCCGGTGAAACCGAAGACAGCACCATCGCCGATTTGGCGGTTGCGTTGCGTACCGGACAAATCAAAACGGGTTCAGCATCCCGCTCCGATCGGATGGCCAAATACAACCAGCTCCTTCGTATCGAAGAAGAATTGGGGGATTCGGCTCTTTTTGGAGGCCTGGGTTTTCATTATCGTCCGGTCTAAATTCAAGGAATGCCCGGTTCTTTCATGCGTCATCTTCGGAACCGTTACGTTCTTGCGGGGCTTGCCTTTGTTTTGTGGCTCTTGTTCTTGGATGATTACAATTGGTTGGGTCAGGCCAAGGTTCGCCGTGAATGGAGGCTTCTTCAGAAGCAGAAGTCTTTTTATGATTCGTCCATTCAAGTCATGACCCGTGAGAAAGCGGCCTTGGAATCGGATACTCTTTTGTTGGAACGACTGGCACGGGAAAAGTACCGAATGGTCAAGCCCGGGGAATCGGTGTTTTGGTTGTTGGATTCGGGACAGGCTCCCTGACTTATTCCAGGTTTTGTTTGAGTAGAAGGGCGGTGCTCATGGCCGCTAGGCAGCGCTCGACACGGGGGGGCAGGTTTCTTGCGAGGCAGACTTCGCCACGGTTGATCAGTGATATTTGTCCAAGGACTCGACCGTCTTGTTCATAGCGCAATCCGGCATGGGTGGCCCCAAGCCAGCGATGGTTCCCCTCAAGGGTCCGCATGCTGTGAATTTCAATGAGCGCTTGACCGGGAATGTCCAAATGACCGCAAAGGGTCTGCCGGCGCGTTGTGGCTTCGGGCCTAAAAAGCACAAACTCGGCAAGGGGCTCTCCGGCACTGCGAATTTCGCCGGTCAATAAATGGCTGTACGACAACGGCAAAGCGATTCGTCCTTGCCATAGTGGAACGTCGCTTTGTTTGAAGCGTGCATAGGTTGTGACCGTATCCTTTGCCCCATCCCCGGTACTCTGGATGATGCGCATGCGTTGATTGGCTCCGCTAAAACGAATTCCGACCTGGGCTTGGTAGGAATTGACGGGGCCTCGACGCACTTTGAGGGTGGCATAGGGCCCGTATTTTATTTGGATTTTGAATCGTAACTGTTGACGACCCTGCACTGGATAACAGTCCGATGAACCTTGGAGACCGGGGTCCAGGGCGAGGCGGATCGGCGTACACGACGTCGATAGGAATACCAAAGCGGCGAACAGGGGAAAGAGATATTTTTTCATGTGATGAATTGATTTAGATTCCTCCAAGTGCTCGCGCCAAGAGCCATTCAGCTCCTAACAACAGAGAAACAAGGCCCCAAATCCAGAACGATTGTAACCAAGGCGTAGAAACAAGACGTAGGCTGCTTTCGGAGCGGATGGTTGGATGTTTTTTTATTTTTTGGACGAATTGATGGAGGGCCATGTCGCGTGATCTTGCATCCCATGAATGCATGCGCAGGTAGGCTCCGCCGCTCTGCTTGGCCAGGTTTTGGAGCATGGCGTGGTCACCGGGTTCGCTAGGGTTTTCGAGTCCAAAGGATTGCACGGCCAAAACGCCGTTCTTCACCAAGGGTTGTCCGTTGACGGAGGTGCTGGCGGTGTAGCGATAGGTGCCGGCTTCTAACCGACCCACATCAAGGCGGTACCCCAAACCGTCCGGGACCATGGCGGCATCCCGAACCAGGCGATCTTTTTGAAAAAGTTGCAGGCGCAGGGTGCTTTGGTTGTCAAATTCACCCTGTGCATTGCGCAGGCTGCCCTCGAGGAGGACGGCTTGGGTTTCGTTAAAGACGGGACGTAACGGCCGAATCTCCAAACCTTCGGAGGCCTGGCCCCCCAAGAGCAAGGAAACGGTGTTAAGAACGAGGCTTTCCAACGGGTTCGTCAGGGCCGATTCGCTTGTTCCGGATCGATTTTCGGAATCCATGGCCAAGCGCCAACGCCACAAACCCTCCCCCCAGAGGTAGGCCCTGGTTGGACGGCTTCGGTATTCCACCACCCACAAGGGGCGTTGGGTTGCGATGCGTTCCTTTTGTTGGTACAAGAGGGTTGTACCGATCGGGGATTCGATGGGGCCCACCGCAGGGGTGGTCAACGGAGGAAGGCGGCGAATTCCCTCAGCGAGTTGCCTTCCGGGTAGAAAGGCATTCCAGCGTTCATTCAGGACAGGGAGAACTTGAACCATGGGAACCGAGCCAGTGGGTCGCCCCTCCGGCCACCCTTTCCAATCGCTGGATGCACCGCCCATCCACCAAAGCGGTTGCCCCTTTTGTTGAATTTTTTGGAGGAGCTCGGCTTCGCCGGGTTCGGGGTTGGCCGAAGGCCATTGATGCCAGATATAAAGGTCTGCCGAGGGTTCAGCCACGGCTTTGCGCAGGCCGGCCAATCCGTACTCCAATTCCACAACATGATTTTTGGTTTTTTCCAAGACGCTCCGCAGGACTCCCAAATCCGGGTGCGGGGCTTTGGCTAGCAATACCAAACGCTTTTTGGTCCGTACGGCCTCCACAAAGGCCAATTTTTCTGGACTTTCCAGGGCCTTACCGGACCCATCTGAGCTGCTGATGCTACGGCCTCTGAATCGAATCGTATACAGCCCTTCTTCGCCTATTGAAATTTTGAAAGAGAGGTTTTGTTGAAAGGAGCCCGATCCGGGTTGCCAAACGCGGCGTTCAGCAAGGATAGGCGGGGACGAACCGGTCGAAACCAAGGCTTCGATTTGCAAGGTTTGGCCCTTCATGTGATGACCGCGTACCGGGATTTCGATTTCCAAATCACTGTGAGCCTCGACGCGCTCGGGCATGTTCGGAGAACCGAGGGTCCACGTGGGTTGTTGCCCCTGGTCTGGCCCACAACCCAACGTAAGCACCGGGCTTTGATAGGTTGCAAAGAAGGATAGGGGTTCCATCCCCATGTTAAATAATCCATCGCTGACAAGGACCCAGGCAGCGATGCTCTCCAAGCCTGCTTGGTCCGAGGTCCAGTTGGCCAGGGGTTCGGTGGAGGTCAGGCTTTGGTTCAAGCGGACCGAACCGGGTTGGGAGGGGTTCAGTCGGTCGGCCCCCGCTCCAAATCCTACCACATCAACTCGATGGGTTCCTCGAAGTTTTTGGGTGAATTCCGAAGCGAAAGAACGCATCGCCTCGGCGCTCACACCGGGTCGGTTCATGGATTGACTTTGATCCAGGGCCACTACGACTCGTGGCGGTTGAATGGTCCGTTCTTCCCGTATCCAGGTGGGATTAAAACAGAGCAGAACCAACAAAAAAACCGCCAAACCGCGTAAAGCACCAAGGAACAAACGGGCCTTTCTCGAAAGCTGGTTGGGTAAACGGCGCCTATATTTTGCCCAAGCCCAGGCCAAGCCTGCTGCGGCGGACAAAGGCAGAACCCATAAAGGGGAACCCCATCCCAGGTCGAGATATCCCATGTTCTAAAGGCCTAGGCGGGATCCAATCCCCCGCAGACATTCCAACATTGCCCGGTAACATAAGAGGCTCGATCTGATGCCAAGAAAGCAATGACTTCAGCCACCTCGTCAACGGTTCCAGGTCGACCCAGGGGTATTTTGGCGTTCCAAGCCTCCGATACGGCCGGGTCCAATTGACCAGTCATTTCTGTTTCGATATAACCGGGTGCGACCGCATTGCATCGAATGTTACGAGACCCTAATTCGCGGGCCAGGGACTGGGTAAAGGCAATGACACCGGCCTTGGAGGCGGAGTAATTGCTTTGACCTGCGTTACCACTTCGTCCGACCACCGATGATAAATTGATGATGCTGCCTTTGCGGTTTTTCATGAGGTGGCGAACCGCATGTTTGCATACATTGAAGACGGATTTGAGGTTGTTATCCATCACCTGATCCCATTGTTCTTCGGTCATACGAATCAACAACTGATCCCGTGTGATGCCCGCATTGTTCACGATGATTTCAAGCCCTCCAAAATCAGCGAGAATTTGTTCAATTAATTTTTCGGCCTGGGCATAATCAGCGGCATCCGAGGCGTAGGCCCGTGCCCGTACCCCCATGGCCTGCAATTCCTTTTCGAGTTCCAGAGCCGATTGTTGAGAGGATTTGTAGGTAAAAGCAATGTCGGCGCCCTGAGAGGCCAACTTGCGGGCGATCCCCATGCCGATCCCCCGACTACCGCCGGTGACCAGGGCTATTTTGCCTTGAAGAAGTGTATTTGTATTCATAGGTCCAAAGATAAACCAGCCAAAGGCTCCTGTCAGGAGCGTTCAATCATCACTTGGTCTTGAACCCTTAGGCCCAGCAAGGACTCCGCATGGTTGGTATTTAGCGCAATTTCGAGGTAACCGATGGCGTTGTACAGCAGGGTAAGGCGTTGTCCTTCCACCGCATGGTAATAGCCCTGAATCCGGTCGCTGCGGTTTTCGTGAGGTTGTCTGGAACGCAGCAGAACTTCGAAAGGTCGATCCGACACAAAGGCTTCAACGGTCGCCTGGTCCAAGTTGGTATGAAGGTTGCCGTAACTATCCGCGTAGAGAACCCGACCGTACAAGACCCCGTCACGTTCATAGACTTTATCAAGCCACATTCCGGTGGTATCCGAAACAGGTTCCTGCCAAGGTTCAGGAGCTTTGGTTCGGGAAGGGTCCTGGCCCAAGGCCTGAATAAGCATGCCCAAAGGACCGTCCAGCCAATCCAACAAAGCAAAGCCGGCATTCGGTCGGGATACCGTTAGAGGGTAGCGCTGCACCAGGGGGGGCTCGTCCCGGTCCACAAGGAGGGGCAGGAGGCCTTGATCCGGCAAGGCAAACCAGTGGCCCTGGTAACGGACCACGATATATGATGGCCAAGGGTTCTCTTGATTCTTGCTGCGATAACCCGTATCCAATAAATGCACCGTTCCCGGTGGAAAAAAAGGGAAGGCGGTTTTGAGGACATAAACAGCCTCAACCAAGTCATACTTGCTAATATTGTGTGAAATATCTTCGGTTCGCCAATGCGGAAACCTGCTCAACAATCGCCCTCTCAGCATCGCGACATAAGGATCGCGCAGTCCGTAATCGGTAGTGAGGGTGAGAAGGGGCATGGGAGCGCGAAGCAAGCGGAGACCGACCTCAAATTTATTCCATAGCCACCAAAGCCACGCCTTTTGTCTCACCCTAACGAACCCAAAGAATTTGACATTGCCGGGATGGATCCCTTGGGATTCTACGGGGCTGGAAATGTCCGTCAAGACCGAATGCAAGCGGCTTTTCCAGAGCTCAAGATGACATGGCGTGGGAGTCGCCTCCTCTTGGAGGGGAGCCATCAGGTCATGAATCGTTTTCAGGTATTGTGGGAGCGTTTATTACGCCAATGCAGCCTGGCCAACGGTTTTCTGAGCGATGATGCCTTCAACGAGGCCATGGCTGGGCTGGAATCCCGTCATCGCACCGAAACCACAGGTTATGAATCCGCTGCCAAGACCGTCTTGGTTCATGGGCCCAACGGTCTTATCGTGCGGGCGCGCACCCCAAATCAACAGCGCATGGTGGATGCCATGGAACGTTGCGATTTGTTGTTTGCCCTGGGTCCGGCGGGTTCCGGCAAAACCTACACCGCGGTCGCCCTTGCCGTCCGTTCCCTCAAAAACAAAGAGGTACGAAAAATCATCTTGACCCGCCCGGCCGTGGAGGCCGGGGAGAGTTTGGGCTTTCTGCCCGGGGATCTCAAAGAAAAAGTGGACCCCTACCTGCGCCCGCTTTACGATGCCCTCGAAGATATGTTACCACCCCAGCGCCTTGCCAAATACCTGGAAGAGGGCATCATCGAAGTGGCGCCCTTGGCTTTTATGCGGGGTCGAACCTTGGACAAAGCCTTTGTGATTCTGGATGAGGCGCAGAACTGCACCCCCACCCAGCTCAAAATGTTTTTGACCCGGATGGGTCCCTCTGCACGATTTATTGTTACGGGCGATTTGACCCAGGTTGATTTGCCAACCCGAATGGTCTCGGGCCTGACCCCCACTCTTCAAGTCCTCAAGGGTCTGCAAGGGATTGCCGTGGTTGAACTGAACGAAGCCGATGTGGTCCGCCACCCCCTGGTCAAATCGATTGTCCAAGCCTACCAAAACCAAAACCAAAACCAAAACCAAAACAACGGTCATGCCTAGTTCCTTCCCTCAAGCGCCGATTCAATTACCTGGTATGACCGGCTTCTACCGGGGCAAGGTCCGGGATGTGTATTTCTTGGAAGATCGTCGGTTGGTGATGGTTGCCTCGGATCGTATTTCGGCCTTTGACGTGGTCCTGCCCGCGGCCATTCCCCGCAAAGGGGAGGTGCTCAACCGTACCGCCGCTTTTTTTCTAGAAAAAACCCGGGATTTGGTTCCCAACTGGTTGATTAGCAGCCCACACCCTCGTGTTTCCTACGGTTACCGCGCCGAACCTGTCGCGGTGGAGATGGTGGTCCGGGGTTACCTGTCCGGGCATGCTTGGCGTTGTTATAGGGACGGTGCCCGGACCCTCTGCGGGGTTCCGCTACCGGAGGGTCTGCGGGAGTCCGATTCGCTGGGTGCACCGATCATCACGCCCACCACCAAAGCATCCCAAGGCCATGATCAAGATATTTCCCGGGAACAGATTTTGGAACAAGGGCTGGTCAGCGAAGAGCATTACCGCACCATGGAGCAATACGCTTTGGCCTTGTTTGAACGAGGTTCCAAGATGGCTTTGGAGCGCGGTTTAATTTTGGTGGATACCAAATACGAGTTTGGCCTTTGGGACGGAAAAGTCATCTTGATGGACGAAGTGCATACCCCCGATTCATCCCGTTACTTCTATGCAGAGCCCTACCAGGAATTGCAAGAAAGCGGGCAACCGCAGCAGCAGTTGTCCAAAGAGTTTGTTCGTCAATGGCTTATTGCCCATGGTTTTCAAGGTTTACCCGGACAACAAATACCGCCCATGACCCCGGAATGGGTTGAACAGATTAGTGCCCGATACCAAGAACTTTACCGTCAATTGACCGGTCAAGATCTGGGCCCATCGGATGCCCTGCAAGTCGGCCTGGAACCCACCGATTGGGTCAATGATTTTTTGGACTATCGTCGAACCCTGGACCTTTAATTCTCACGGGTAAAGCTCCCGATATGCCTTTCGATTTTGGAGGGGTTGATGTCGGCAATGGTTACCAAGATCCCGGCTTCATCCACCCGACCAAAAGCGGCGTTGTGGGCAAAGCCAAAATACCGCATTGTCGAAGATAAGTTCATATAGGCCGGGAATAGAGGCGGAACCCGGGTTCCCCAATGTTGGGTTTTTTTGTGGAGCTGGGCCAAGGCTTTTTCGTAATCCAAACCGTTCCAGGTCTCCTTGAAGGCGTCGGTTTGGGAAAGATCCAAGGCAAATTCTTGGCGGGGGAGCACCCATCTGTCGGGATCGGTAAAGAAATGATTCAAGAAACTGTGAAGGCAAACCAGGGCCTCATGGGGGTAATCGTCATAGACCGTGACTTTGCCGTAGAGGTAACGGATATCTTCCCTGACCACTGACAAGGCCCCCAAGCCATCCCATAAATTGTCCAAGGCAAAGATGCCTTTGCGGTAGGGGCCTTCGGGTTGATAATCCGGAGCCACAAAAGCCCGTCCCAATTCGAGGGTGTAGGGTAACACATGATTGCAAAAATCCGGGCTGAACGAAAAAATGGAATTCGAGGAAAGTCGAAAATCCCCTTGGGCGTCCGGTCCCGTTTTGCGGCATTCTACAAAGCGGTAGGCGGCCATGATTTGCCTGTTTTCCGGGTCCCAAACCAGCAATTGTTCGTAGCCGTCGGGTTCCAAATCGTAGGCATCCAGATCGCAGGCTTTGCCGGTCCCTCCTCCTTCGGCCCGAAAACAGAGCTCGCGAAGTCGGCCGATTTCTTGTAGACAGGCCGGCGCATTTGCTGCATTCACCACATAAAGCAGGTTGTTGCCTTTGTTGGTTGTACGAAGCAGGCGTTCAGGGACTAATTCTGCCTCGAGCGTTGCAGGGTCTTGGGCGTTAATGAGGGTCTGCATAGGATGGGTTTGTGGGCTTGGTTGGAGCCAGGCTGTAAACAAGATCGCGAAGACGCTGCGTCCAGACTTGATCTCCTTCACCGTTCGCAAGGTGGTCGGGCAAAACCGGGGCCCCCAAATGCAAAGTCACCTGGCTACCGCGCAGGCGGTACATTTCGTCCGGCAAGAATAGCATCTCGATATTGGCATGGATGCCCAATCGTTTGCGCCAAGTATAGGTTTGATAAAAACGCTCCGATAGACGTCCTTCGATGTAAAGGGGTATCACGGGTAATTTGTGTTTGCGTGCCAAGGTGACGGCCGTTTTTCTCCACTCCAAATCTCGGATTTCCCCGTTCAGTCGTCTGGAAACCAAACCGGAAGGAAACACGATGATGCCGTAACCAGCGGCAATTTTGTCGTGCAGAATTTTGAGATGATCCCGGGATTGGCTTCCGTGTTTGTTGACAGGAATAAAGAGACCTTCCAAAGGCCGGACCTGCATCATGATATCGTTGCTAAGGGAGGCAAAACGATCCCTCACTTGGCCCATTACATCGTACATGGCAAGGCCGTCCAAGCCACCCAGCGGATGATTGGCCACCAAAACAAAGGCCCCCTGGGTTGGGAGGTGCTCCAGACCACGGACCGCAACCTTGACCCCAAAATACCGCAAAACTTCCCGGGCAAAGGGCAGATCACGCAAATGACCGAATTCAGCCAAAAAGGCATTGATTTCATCTTGGTGTATCAGCCGCTCAAGGATTTTGAACAGCCACGACGGTATCCAGCGGGCCAGTCCGGGGTTTTTGGCCTGGAAGGCCGCACGGAGGTCGATTTTCATAGCCCTCAGGCTCTTTAGGTTGCGAACAATGGGAAGGTGGGGGCAAAGGCTTGGACTTCCTTTCCAACCGCTTCGGCGACCGCGGCATCCTGGTGATGGCCGATCACCCGATCAATCCAATCGGCTATTTTTTCCATATCCCCTTCGTTCATACCCCGGGTGGTAACAGCCGCGGTCCCCAAGCGTATGCCGCTGGTGACCATCGGGGATGCGGTATCAAAGGGGACCATGTTTTTGTTGATGGTGATATGGGCCCTTCCCAAGGCCTGCTCGGCCTGCTTGCCAGTGCATGATTTGTTACGAAGATCGATGAGCATGAGGTGATTATCTGTCCCACCGGAAATCAGGTGGTAACCTCGGTTCACCATCGCGGTTGCCAGGGCGATGGCGTTGCGACGAACCCGGATGGTATAATCTTTGAAGGAAGGTTGCAAGGCCTCCCCAAAAGCTACGGCCTTGGCGGCAATAATATGCTCCAGCGGTCCGCCTTGGGTTCCAGGAAAAACCCCGGAATCCAAAAGCGAGGAAAGAGAACGCAATTCACCCTTGGGGTTCCGCAGGTTCCAAGGATTGGGTTGGTCTTCCCCCATCATGATGATGCCTCCTCGGGGTCCCCGCAGAGTTTTGTGAGTGGTGGAGGTCACGATATGGCAGTGCGGAAAGGGATGGTTTAGCAAACCGGTGGCAATCAACCCCGAGGGGTGCGAGATGTCGGCCATGAGCAGGGCTCCAACTTCATCGGCGATGCGACGAAGGCGCGCATAATCCCAATCCCTAGGATAGGCCGACGCCCCGCAAATGATGAGCTTGGGTTGCACTTCTTTGGCTTTTTGGGCCACCCGATCCCAATCGATGCACCCGGTTTCCTGTTCCACCCCGTAGAAATGCGCCTTGTAAAGTTTGCCCGAATAATTGACCGGTGAACCGTGGGTCAAGTGTCCTCCGTGGCTGAGGTCAAATCCCAAAATGGCGTCGCCAGGTTGGAGCACGGCCAGCATAACAGCCGCGTTGGCTTGGGCTCCCGAATGGGGTTGGACATTGGCCCAAGAAGCCCCAAAAAGTTGGCAAAGCCGGTCGATGGCGATTTGTTCGATTTGATCGACAATTTCGCAACCACCGTAATAGCGTTTTCCCGGAAGTCCTTCGGCGTATTTGTTGGTCAGAATGGAGCCGGCGGCTTCCATGACCTGATCGGAGACATAATTTTCGGAGGCAATCAATTCAAGGCCAATGCGTTGGCGTTTTTCTTCGGCTTGGATAAGGTCCGCCAGGAGGGTATCGTTCATAGGGGTCGTTAAAAGATCGTAGGAAGCGGAATGTACAAATTGATTGGTTATAACACAGGATCAGATGCTTGGTTTTGTTCCCAGACCCAAGCGGTCCGCATCATGTCTTCGAGGCTGTATTGAATTTTCCAGCCCAAATCTTGAGTAGCTCGCTGGTTGTTGGCATAAACTGCGATCACATCGCCGGGGCGCCGGGGGCCGTAGGACCAAGGAAGTTGTAGTTGATTCACCGATTCAAAGGCTTGGATCATCTCCAAGACGGTTTGTCCCACGCCGGTTCCTAGATTAAAAACAGACCAGGGTCCGGCTGGTTTTGCGTTTTGTTCCAGGTAACGCACCGCATCGACATGGGCCTGGGCAATATCGCAAACATGGATGTAATCGCGTAGGCAGGTTCCGTCCCGGGTTGGATAGTCGTTCCCAAAGACGGTGAGCTGCTTGCGCAGCCCCATGGCCGTTTGGGTAATGTAGGGCACCAAGTTATCGGGAACTCCGACGGTGCATTCCCCCAATCGCCCGGATGGATGGGCCCCTACCGGGTTAAAATAGCGCAAGGCCACCACGCGTTGCCCGGCGGTGCGGGCCGGGGTTCCGGAGAGGACCCAGTCACGGAGAAGCGCCTCGCCGACGGCCTTGGTACGCCCGTAGGGTGATTCGGTTTCCAGCAAGGGGGAATCCTCGGTGACCGGAATTTGTTCCGGATTTCCGTAAACGGTGCAGCTCGATGAAAAGACCAAGCCGGGTATGCCGTGTTCTTCGCAGGCCTTCATCAAATTCATTTGCCCTACCAGGTTATTTTGAAAGTAGAACAAGGGATGTTGGGTGGATTCACCCACCGCCTTGAAGGCCGCAAAATGAATAACACAAGAAATATCTCGCTCTTGCTCCAAGACCTTGGCTAGCTCATTCTTTTGGGTTAGATCGGCCTGGTATTGTCGGTAATCTTTTTGGGCGATGTCCCGGATTCGATCCGCGATGGCCGGTTTGGAGCGGCTGTAATTGTCCACCCCAACCACCGTATAACCTGCTTGGAGCAGGGCAACGACGGTATGGGAACCAATGTACCCGGTGCTTCCGGTCAACAGAACCTTGGGCATGGGCTAGGGGCGCAATAGTTGGAGGAGGTATTGGCCGTAGCCGGATTTGATCAGGGGTTGGGCCACCGCACGCAGTCCTTCATCATCAATAAAGCCCATTCTCCAGGCGATTTCTTCGATGCATCCGATTTTGAGACCTTGACGCTCTTCAATGACTTGTACAAATTGTCCGGCCTGCATTAACGATGCAAAGGTGCCCGTATCCAGCCAAGCGGTTCCCCGATCCAGTACCTGGACCTTGAGCCGACCTTGGGCCAAGTAGTGCCGGTTGATATCCGTGATTTCGTATTCGCCTCTAGCGGATGGTTGCAGGTTACGGGCAATTTCGACCACGTTTTCGTCGTAGAAATACAAACCGGGTACGGCGTAATTCGATTTGGGTTTGGCTGGTTTTTCTTCGATGCTGAGGGCCCGGCCTTCGGCATCAAATTCAACAACCCCGTAACGCTCTGGATCGTTGACATGGTAAGCAAAAACCACGCCACCTTCGGGATCCGAATGCGAAGCCAGTAAACGACTCAGTCCGGATCCATAAAAAATATTATCCCCCAATACCAGGGCGGATTTGTTGTTACCAATAAAGTCCGCTCCCAAAACAAAGGCCTGGGCCAAACCATTGGGAACCTCTTGAACACAATATTCAAAACGACACCCAATCCGCGACCCGTCCCCCAGCAGTCTTTCGAAGGAGGGGAGGTCCTGGGGGGTTGAAATAATCAAAATTTCCCGGATTCCTGCCATCATCAGGACCGAAATAGGGTAGTACACCATGGGCTTGTCGTAGACCGGCATCAGCTGTTTGCTGGTGGCCAAGGTCAAAGGGTGCAATCGAGTTCCGGATCCACCGGCCAAAACAATACCTTTCATCATCAGGAAATAGGGTTACGAATTTGATCAGCCAGAAGATAGAGGACGGCCATCCGTACGGCCACACCGTTTTCGACCTGCTGTAAAATCACGGAATGCGGACCATCGGCCACATCGGATTGGATTTCTACACCGCGATTGATAGGGCCCGGGTGCATGATCACGAGGGGATGGGATAGCTTTTGGAGACGGGCCTTGTTGATCCCAAAATACAGGGCGTATTCTCGCAGGGAGGGAAGGTACCGGATGGCTTGTCTTTCGTGCTGTATGCGCAGAACGTTGGCGACATCGCACCATTCCAGGGCTTCGTCCAAACGCTGCATAACAGGGAATCCCATTTCTTCCAGATGGGGAGGCAACAACGTTGCCGGCCCCGTGACCCGGACTTCGGCTCCCAATTTGCGCAAACAAAAGAGATTGGACATGGCGACCCGCGAATGCAGGATATCGCCCACCATCAAGACTTTGACACCGCGCAGGCGCCCCATCTTCTGACGTATGGTAAAGGCATCCAGCAGGGCCTGGGTAGGGTGCTCGTGGGCCCCATCGCCGGCATTGATAATACGGGCATCGACCCGGTCAGCCAGGTATCGACAGGTACCGGCATGGGCATGGCGCACCACCAGCATATCGATCTTCATGGCGAGAATATTGCGGACCGTATCGCTCAGGGTTTCGCCTTTGGATACGGAGCTCCCGCTGCTCGAAAAATTCACCACATCGGCCGATAGGCGTTTCTCGGCCAATTCAAAGGAGAGTCGGGTCCGGGTGGAGTTCTCAAAAAAGAGGTTGGCGATGGTCAAATCTCTCAGCGAGGGAACTTTGCGCACCGGCCGGTAAAGGACTTCCAGAAATTGTTCG
>RFPG01000051.1 GCA_009926245.1 Sphingobacteriia bacterium
CGTTATCGCAACCGGTTTACACCGCTGGGATTCGAGTGGACACCCTGTACACCGATACCGTCACCATACAGAACGGGGATCAGATTTCGGGGCTTTTCGAAAACCTGGGTCTGGGCTATCCATTGGTAAACTTCCTTGTTAGTCAACCGGATTCTGTCTTCAACGCCCGCCAACTTCGAAGCGGACAGCAATGCCTCATTCTGCGGGATAGCAGCGAAGGGCCGGTTCTTTATTGGCTCCTTGTCAAGAACCGGGTTGAAACCCTGGTCATGGACCTCCGGGATTCCTTGCCCCGAACTTATTTGCATCGCAAACCTGTTACCACTCGCTACAGGCCATTGGTTGGAACCATTCAATCCTCCCTTTATCAATCGGTTACAGATGCAGGGGCCGGTCCAGAACTGGCCATGGCTTTGGCGGCCACTTTTGATTGGACGGTGGATTTTTTTCAACTACAAAAGGGGGATGGCTACCGGGTTTACTATGTGGAATCTTTGGTGGACAGCCAGCCCTACGGTCCTGCCCAAATTCTGGCGGCTGAATTTAGGGCATCGGGCAAAACCCATACGGCCATTCGCTTTCGCAACAACTATTTTGACGACAAAGGTCAAAGCATGAAAAGGCGTTACCTCAAAGCGCCCCTGGACTATACGCGTATTAGTTCTGGTTTTTCGACGAGTCGCCTGCACCCGGTGCTGCGCTACCTGCGCCCGCATTTGGGGGTGGATTATGCTGCGCCCAAAGGAACCCCGGTGCGCAGTGTGGGCGATGGCCAAGTCCTCGAAGCCGCTTACCGGGGTGGGAATGGGAATTTTGTTAAGATTCAGCATTCCCGGGAACATGCCACGGGGTACCTGCACCTTAGTCGCATTGCGTCGGGTGTACGCCGTGGTGGCCGAGTACGCCAGGGACAGGTCATTGGCTATGTTGGAAGCACCGGTTTGTCCACCGGACCACACCTCTGTTTTCGCTTCTGGAACCGAGGCGTTCAAGTCAACCCCAAACGCCTTCAGGGCCCCCAAGCCGAGCCCATGAATCCAGCGGATTTGCCATCCTTTCGACAACACCGGGATAGCCTGATGGTTCAGCTACCTCCTTGGTCCTGAGGCCCTAAGAACAAGCTTTGAGCCGTTCCTCCAACGAACTCCGCAGCCTGGCTTCTCAAACCGCCTTGTACGGTCTGAGTACTGTCGTAGGTCGACTACTCAATTACCTCCTGGTTCCCCTGCATACCCGTTTGTTTGAGCCCCAGGAATACGGGATCATCACGGATTTTTATGCGATGGCAGCATTGCTGGCCGTGATATATACCTACGGCATGGAGACGGCTTTTTTTCGCTTTGTAAATCGCAAAGATCAAAATGCGAAGTCGGTTTATGCCACTTCCTTTTATGCCGTTCTAACGACCTCTCTCATTCTAAGTGTTTTGTTATGGATGAATGCTGACACGCTGGCCGTGGCCTTGCGTCATCCCGATAAAGCTCATTTTGTTCAGTGGTTCTCCATGATTTTTGCCATGGACGCGGTATCGGCTTTGCCCTTTGCCCGTCTGCGTCAAGAGGCGCGATCCTGGTCTTATGTTATCCTAAAATTTAGCAATATCCTGATTCTGGTTGGGCTGCAAGTCTATTTTTTGGTCATCCAACCTGCCCAGGGTAACCCATCTTCATTCACGTCGCTGGATGGGGTCGTTCTAAGCAACTTGGTTGCCAACGGAATAACACTTCTGTTCTTGCTGCGGGGCCTGCCTTCCCTGCGAGAATTTGATACTCGCGTTCTTCGCCCCATGTTGGCCTATGCTTGGCCCCTGCTCGTTGCCGGTTTGGCCGGTATGTTCAACGAAACCTTGGACCGTGTCCTCCTCAAATACCGTCTGGGAGGAACCCCTTCCTCGGCGATGTGGCAGGTCGGGGTCTACGGTGCCGTTTACAAGCTGGCGGTCCTGATGAGTCTTTATACCCAGGCTTTTCGCATGGGTGCCGAGCCTTTCTTCTTTCGAAAAAACGCTGATAAATCCGTCAAAGACCCCAACGATGGCCTGTCCTACGGCAAAGTCTTTTGGTATTATAGCTTCGTTGGTTGGGGGCTTTTTTTGGTGGTTACCCTGGGGATGGACGCGGCCAAATTGCTCATAGGCCCGGCCTACCACGAAGGTTTGCCGGTGGTGCCGATTCTTTTGTTGGCGAATCTCTGTTTGGGTTGGTATTACAATCACTCCATTTGGTTCAAAACCAGCGACCAAACCCGTTGGGGACTGTGGATTGGGCTGGGGGCCGCTGTTTTGACGGTTGTTGGGAATTGGTTTCTCATTCCTCTGTACGGCTACACGGCCTCGGCCTGGGTCACCTTGGTCTGTTATGCCTCCATGTTTGCAGCGAGTCTACTGGCGAGTCGCCTGTACAACCCCATATCCTACCCTTGGAAAGGTTGGTTGCTTTTGGGGGCCTGGGCCTTGTTCCTTTATGGTCTTGATTCGTGGCTTCCGTCCGGTCTTGGTATGTTCAATCTGGGACTTAAATTCCTGCTTTTGACTGTTTATGTCCTTGGCATTCCGCTTTTTCGTAAATTTGGGCTGGACCGTTGACCATGCTATCCTTGACAAATCATCCCTGCGTTAACGGCTTCACCAGTCTTTTTGATATGTTAAGAAAATGAATATAATCGTCCCGATGGCAGGACTGGGCAAGCGAATGCGGCCCCATACCCTGACAACCGCCAAGCCCTTGCTGCCCATTGCAGGCAGACCCATCGTTGAACGACTGATGGAAGATATCGTTCGCGTTTGCGATCAACCCGTTCATCGAATCGCCTTCATCACCTCTCCCTTGTTTGGGCCGGCCGTGGAACAACAGCTGCTGCACGTCGCTGAGAAGTTGGGGGCTGTTGGCAGCATCCATTACCAAGAAGAAGCCCTGGGCACAGCCCATGCGATTCTTTGTGCCCAGGAGCATTTGGACGGCCCCGTGGTGGTCGCCTTTGCAGATACCCTTTTCAAAGCTGACTTTGTCCTGGACTCAACGCGGGAGGGTATTATCTGGGTCAAGAAAATCGATAACCCTCGAGCCTTTGGGGTCGTGGAATTGGACGAAGAGGGGATCATCCGTGCGTTTCACGAGAAACCAGAACAATTTGTTTCGGACCTCGCCATCATCGGAATTTATTTTTTCAAGGACGGTGCCTACCTGCGTCGTGAATTGCAATACCTTGTTGATCACAGAATTATGGACAAAGGTGAATACCAATTGACTTCGGCGCTGGAGAACATGAAATCCAAAGGGACCGCTTTTTTGCCGGGTACGGTCAGCGAGTGGTTGGACTGTGGGAACAAAGATGCCACCGTACACACCAACAGCCGCTATCTGGAATACTTGCAAGAAAGAGGAAACGAAACCCTGGTAGACCCGTCTGCAGTTATCGAAAATTGCCAGATCATTCCGCCTTGTTACATAGGACCCGACTGTCATTTGAACAATGTTCAATTGGGACCCCATGTTTCGGTCGGACGGGGTTCCAAAATTGAAAACGCGGTGGTGGAGTCCAGTCTATTGGGAGAACATGCCCAAATCCAAGGAGTTCACCTGCGTTCGTCCATGACCGGTGCCCATGCCAAGGTTCGGGGTTACAGTCAGCGTTCCGCCCCGGGGCCGGCGCTGGAACTTAGCATCAGCGACCACAGCGAAGTTGTATGCCGCTGATTCTTTTATGGTTATCCATCCTGCTCACCGGGCTGTCCTGCACCAGGGCCCGTGTTACAGCGCCGGTTGCGCCCAGCCCTCTTAGCGAAGCACAACAGAATCAGTTTCAGTATTATTTCTTTGAAGGCACCACAGCCAAATTGATCGGCAAATGGGAACAGGCTGAACAGTTTTTTGCAAGGGCCTTGTCGCTAGACCCCGGTTCGGCGGTAACGGCCTATGAAATAGGTCGCATTGCCCTTCAGCGCGGGGATGGACCCAAGGCCCAACGCATGGCCCAAAGAGCTGCTCAACTGGATCCTCTCAACCCCTGGTACCTCCAATTCCTCGCCCAGGTTTATCAAAACAACGGGCTGCCTAAGGAGGCCGCCGATACTTGGCAACGATTGATTGCCATGGACAACGAGCACTCCCTCGAAGCCCTCGAAAATTTGGCAAACCTGCATATCCAGAACAAATCTTACAACGAGGCCATGGAATGTGCCAATGCCCTCGAACAAAAGTTGGGTCCCCAACCAGAAATTCTGGATCAAAAGAAAACTATTTGGCTACTGCTAGGCAAAAAAGAAAAAGCCATCAAGGAAATTCAACGCCTGGTAAGCCTCTATCCCAACGAGCTGGGCCACCGCCTTGGCTTGGTCCAAACCTTCAGCGCAGCGGGTCAATACGATAAGGCCCTTTCGCTCCTTCAAGAGGCCCTGCCTTTGACCGAAAACCCCAACAGGGCCCGCTTGCTATTAGCAACCGCCGAGCTCTACGATGCTTTGGGTCAAACCCAAAAAGCCGAGGAAGCCTTTGAACTATCCCTTGAAGGAGGCGTTTTATCGGCCGAGGAGATTCTGCAGGGGGTTTTTCGAATCCTGGAGAAGGTCGGCGATTCCTCGGCCATCAAAGAAAAGAAACTTCGCAGAGTACTGGAATTTTACCCGGATGCGGCCATGGTCCACGCCCTCTTGGGCGAAGCCTTGATTCGGCAGGGCAAAGGGAGGGAAGCCCTCTTGTCGTACCAAATCGCCCTGAATTCCTCAGGAGATCCATTGCCCTATGTTGTTTGGCAACAATACCTTTCGGCACTCCTTGAATTGGGCATCATGGATACCTTGGAAATCCAATCGCGAATTGCCTTGGAACGACATCCAGGGCAGGCCCTTAATTATTTCTTTTTGGGGATTGCTCTCAGTCAAAATCTCAAAAAGGTTGAGGCGATTGAATTTTTGCAAAGCGGATTGGCTTATACCACCGACGAAGAAACCGATCTCCGTCTCCAAATGCATATTTTGTTAGGAGACCTTTACCATCAGCAACAAAACCACCTTCTCTCGGACAAAAACTACAGCGATGCGCTCAAGATTCAACCTAGCAACGCTTTGGTTCTTAATAATTATGCCTATTATCTCGGTCTCCGTAACCAAGAATTGGACCGAGCCTTGGGCATGAGCCTTCGGGCCCTTGAAATTGAACCGGATAACGCCTCTTACTTGGATACGTATGCGTGGGTTCTTTATACCATGGGACGCTACGCCGATGCCCTAGAGCCCATGACCAAAGCCTTGCAACTTAGTCCCGAAAACGCAACGATGTTGGACCATTACGGTGACATTTTGTACCGAAATAACCAAGCAGAAGCCGCCAAAGCCCAATGGGCCAAGGCGCTCCAATTCGATGAAGGCAATCTTGAAATCCAATCCAAACTACGGTCGGGACTGCCGATACGGCCCTAAACCAAGCCCCGCTTCTCGGAGGCCCTATCTCCTGCTATGCTCCTGGTTGGTCATAGCGGCCCTGGGCTTTGGCTGCGTTTCCCGCCGCTCGACCCCAACTCGTACCCGGGTCCCCCAACCCGGTAAAGACCTCTCCGCCCCGTCGGTAACGGCTCCGCGCCCCCCGCAGGGCGCATGGAATCGCCTTTGGGGGCATTATGATTTCAAAAACCGCGGAGTCAAAATGGATGGTTCTTGGAACATCGCCTACAACCAATACGATTTTGCTTCTCCGGTTAGTATGATGGCCCAACAAGGCGCTTGGATTTGGATAAGCGTTCGGCCGGCCTTGGGGATTGAAGTTGTCCGCTTGGTCTTGAGACCCGACAGTGTTTGGATGATCAGCCGTCCTTCCAAAAATTATTGGAGCGGAACTTGGAATCAGCTCCAAAAATCTCTTCAACTGGACCTCGATTACCAATGGTTTGAAGACGCCCTTTTGCATGGTCATGGTTCTCTAATTGAGGGCCTCCAAATCGCGGGAATTGAATTTCCCAAAACGGGTGACGACAGCCTCGTGTTTACTAAAGGTGCGGATAGTTCCCTTACAAAGGTCGCGGTGCATTGGGGGAAACTCCCTGCCAAAATCCACCATCTTTCGATGCAATCCTCCAGGGGCAACCTTTCGGTGGATTATCTCCAAAGCGTCGAAGTGGCATCGGCGGCCCTTCCCGCCAAGATGAGTCTATCCCTCCTGGCACCCGGTCACAAAGCCTTTTTGCAGATGCATTGGAAAACACCGGCGGTGGAGGCTGTTTCTTTGCCACCCATCAAGATTCCCGCCGATTACCGAAAACTGAAACTAGGTTTCTAAATCATGTCCTTCCGCTTTAGCAGCCGCTTCCTGATCAGCCTTTTCGTGCTGTGTTATGGTTTATTTACTGGAGATCACGCACCGGCTCAATCCAACAATCCCAAAAACCCCTCCTCTTCCAGGGCGGGTTTGGAAAAAGAGCGCCAGGAACTGGCTCGACGAATCGACCAAACGCGTCAGCAATTGGAAGAGGTTCGCCGCAAGCGCAAATCCGGCCTGCAACAATTGCAATTGTTAAAAAATCAAATCCAAAACCGCGAAAAAATCATTCGCAACTACAATACAGAAATTGTACGTCAAGAAGCCCAAATAACCGAGGTCGAAAACGTGGTGCAATCCCTGCAGGTCGACTTGAAACAATTGCGGGTACGATACGCTCAACTCCTCCGTCAATACCAACGCCAAATCATGGCCCCGAGCATGCCCCTGCTTATTCTCTCGGCCTCCGATGTCAACCAAGCCCTGCGGCGCACCTGGCATTTGCGACAATACAACCAATTTCGAAGGGAACAGGCCGCTGCCATCGTTGACCTCCAAGAGGAACTCAACCAAAAAGGCGAGATCCTGCAGGCCGAAAAGGAGCGCAAAGAAGAATTAAAAGCCAAGGAAGAAGAAAACAAAAACGCCCTCAAGCAAGAAAGCCAAGAGCAGGACAAAGTCGTCAAAGCCCTCCAAAAAGACGAAAAGAAATTACGCCAAGAGCTACGTAACCAGGAAATTGCCCGGAATCGACTCCAAAAAAATATTGAAGACCTGATCCGGAAGGAAATTGAAGCCGCTCGCCAAGCCGCTGCCAAAACCGAAGACAAAGGCAAAGCCAACCAAGGCCAAGCTCAACAACCCCAACGCAACCAAGCCCTCTTGGAATTAACCCCCGAAGCCAAAGCCTTGGGTAAGGCTTTCGAGGAGAACCGGGGTCGCCTTCCTTGGCCTCTCCAAAAAGCCATGGTCAGCGAAACCTTTGGATTCCATCCCCATCCCCACCTCAAGAACATTAGCATTCGCAACGATGGGATCACCCTCAAAGCCGAAGCCGGAGCCTCCGTTAGGGCCTGCTTCCGAGGCGAAGTCACCGCGGTGGTCAACATCCCTGGCATGCAGAAAACCGTGATCATTCGACACGGACAATACCTTACCGTCTACGCCCATCTGGATCAAACGCAGGTCAGCAAAGGCCAAAAGGTTCAGACCGGACAGACCATCGGCAGGCTTCATGTTCGCCAAGAAGACGGACAGTCCTACCTCCAATTTCAGCTTTGGAAAGGCACCGCCAAAGTCAATCCGATGCCTTGGCTGGCAGGTCGCTAAGTTTTTTAGGCTCGGTAATCCGATAACATCACCGGCATCAGCAGCATCAGCGTGTCTTCTTGGTCCTCTTGATGAACGGGACGCAAAACCCCCGGACGGCTCGAAGAGCTTAGCTCAAATTGCACTTC
>RFPG01000052.1 GCA_009926245.1 Sphingobacteriia bacterium
GCGTCGTCCCTGGGTGGGTGCCCACAGGCCCGATTCGGAACCATCCTGGAGGACCAGGTTGTCAAAGGCCTCTTCGGAGCGCTGGGATTCACTCCCAGTAAACTCGCCAACCCCGGCATAGACCTTACCAAATCGGCTGTTATTCAGTCCTGTACGGGTGATTAGATTCAATGTTTTTTCGGTGTTACCGTCGTTGATACCCGTAAACTGAGCTTGGTCGCTTTGGCGATCGATCAATTGCACTTTGTCAATGACTTCGGCCGGCAAATTGCGCAAGGCTGCGGTGGCATCGTTCCCAAAGTATTCCTGACCGTCCAGCAAGACCCGGCGGACTTCTTCGCCCTGGGCTTTGAGTTGTCCGTTCTCGACCGTGATGCCGGGCATTTTTCGAATCAATTGTTCGGCATCCGCATCGGGTGCTGTTCGAAAGGAGGACGCATTTATTTCAGTGGTATCTCCGCGTTGTTCCACCCTGCGCGCGGTCTCTCGAATCTCGACCTCCCCCAATTCGGTCAAGGCCGGTACCAAACGCAAAGGCCCCAAGGCGGTATCCACGTTCAGTCGAACCATTCGCTGCCAGGTTCGGTAACCAACATAGGTGCAGCGCAGACGATAGCCCCCTGCTCTGGGTAGGTTGAGCTCAAAGCCCCCCCTCAAATCGGTGCTAGCCCCCCAGCTTCGAGTGCTATCCCTTAGGGAAAGAACCAAGACATTCACCCCGGCCAATCCCTCCCCTGTAACCGAATCCACCACCCGCCCTGTCAATCGAAGGGGGCTTGAGGGCCGTTCACCGGCCGGCTGGGCATGACCCTTCATCATCATGAAGGACCCAATCAAAAGAATGAAGAACCATCGCATTCCCAAAAGAACGATGAAAACCATTCTAAACGGAAGGAATTGGTAGAGATTTTGGGGTTGAAGGGATTTTCGTAGCGAACTTTGGGGCGTGAAAAGAAGCGCCATCCTCCTCCTTTTGCTGCTGGGCACGGGGCTCGCTATTTTGGTGAGCACCCTGGGCGAAAGCAGCTCCTATGTTGATTTTGAGACGGCTGCTACCGAACCGGGTCGCAGTTACCACGTGGTCGGAACCCTGGACCGTTCGGTGCCCTTGGTGTACGATGCCGAAAAAGACGCCAACCTTTTGCAATTTGCCTTGGTCGATCAGAAGGGTCTCAGCAGAACCGTGGTGTACTACGGCGCCAAGCCCCAGGATTTTGAACGCTCCGAACAGGTGGTGGTGGTCGGTGCCATCCAGAAGCAAGGGGGACAGCCCACCTTTGTCGCCGATCAAATTCTCACCAAGTGCCCTTCCAAGTACACCGAAGACACCCTCTAAACCCCCGATCAAACCTGTGATATCCTACCAAGGTGAATTGTTGTGGCCGGGCAACCTGGGCCATGGAGCCGTCATTGCTTCGTTTTGCGCTGCCCTGCTAGGGGTTTTGGCCTACGGTCATGCCCTGCTTGGTCACAAGCTGGAAAAAGGGCGCTGGGAAACCTGGGGGCGCTGGGCCTTTGGCCTGCACAGCCTGGCGGTCTTCACGGTGATTGGAGTCCTTTTTGGAATTATTTATACCCACCGATACGAGTATCATTATGCTTGGTCGCATGCCTCCAGAGCCCTGCCGGTTCGTTACATCCTATCGGCATTTTGGGAGGGTCAGGAGGGCAGTTTTTTGTTATGGATTTTCTGGCACGTGGTGCTGGGTTTGTTTTTTTTGGTCAGCACCGGTCGTCGATGGGAAGCCGGTGTCATGGCCGTTCTGTGTTTGGCTCAGCTGATGTTGTCCAGCATGTTGCTTGGCACGCTGTTCGAAATACCGATGCTGGGCAGTCTCAAAATCGGTAGCAGTCCCTTTGTTCTGCTCCGTGAAACCCTGCAGGCCCCCATCTTTGATCGCCCGGATTACCTCCAATGGATTACCGATGGGAATGGATTAAATCCTCTGCTCCAAAACCCGTGGATGGTGATCCATCCCCCGGTTCTTTTTTTGGGTTTTGCAGCCTGCACCCTTCCTTTTGGGTACGCGGTCACCGCCTTGGTTCGCCGCCTTTACCGGGAATGGGTGGGACCTGCCCTGGCTTGGACCTTGGTGGCGGTGCTAACCCTGGGGAGCGGGATTGTTATGGGGGCCGCCTGGGCCTACGAATCCTTGAATTTCGGTGGGTATTGGGCCTGGGATCCCGTTGAGAATGCCTCTCTTTTGCCCTGGCTTTTGATGGTGGGGGCCCTGCACGGGATGCATGCCTACACCAAAAGCGGTTATTCCCTCAAGTCCACCCTGATGATGGTGATGTTGGGTTTTGTTCTGGTGCTGTACGCTACCTTCTTGACCCGCTCGGGCATTCTGGGTGATAGCTCGGTGCACTCGTTCACGGACCTGGGCTTGTCGGGCCAATTGTTGGCTTTTCTGTTTTTGTTTTTTGGATTGATGGTATTCCTTCTGGCCCTGCGCTGGAAAGAAATCCCCGGCAAAGAAAAGGGCGGTGAAGAATCCGGTACCTCCCGCGAGTTTTGGTTGTTTGTCGGAAGCATGACCTTGGTGGTTTCTGCTTTTCAAATTCTTTTAACCACCTCCATCCCTGTTTTTAATGCCGTTGCCGGAACCAGCATGGCACCACCCGCCGATGTGATTTCTTATTACAATCGCTGGCAATTGCCCATCGCGGTTCTCATCCTGTTGATGGGTACCACCGCTTTTCGATTGCGTTTTGGACGCAGCGAGCCGGCCCCCGTGCTTCGTTGGATGATGATCATCACCGCCTTGTCCGTGGTTTTGACCCTGCTGATCGGGTATACGCAACAGATCGGGTATTGGTCCTATCTGTTACTCATCTTTGCCGCATGCTATGCCATGGCGGGCAATCTTCATCAATTGTTTTTGGCCCGCAAACGACTCGCCGCCCAGGGTGGACTCTGGGCCCATTTGGGGTTCGGCTTGATGATGCTAGGGGTCTTGGTTTCTTCATCACGCAAGGAAGTGGTTTCCCTCAACCTCGAAGGCACCCCCTTGGGTGACAATTTCTCGCCAGCCCAGGCCCGTGAAAATGTGTTAATCTACCAAGATCAATCCAAAACGATGGCTGGTTACCAGGTAACCTACACCGGTGACTCGGTCGCCGGTCCCAACCGATATTACAAACTGCTTTTCCAAAAAAAGAACGCGCAAGGCCAGTGGGTTTACCATCGGACCCTCTACCCCAACGCCCAAATCAATCCCAAAATGGGGCTGATTGCATCGCCCGCCACCATGCATTTCTGGGACCACGATTTGTACATGCACGTTACCCAGGTTCCGGATCCCGAAAATTTTGAACAAAAATCCCGGACCTACGCCGAGCCAGTTTTGCATTACCTCGACGCCCGGGGGGATACGCTGATGCTCAAAGAATCGCTCGTGATTTTTGAGGGGCTCCAAACACGGTTGGACGATGAGTGGAAGGAGGAAACCGCCGGTGCTGAAGCCGCTGTTGGTGCACCGCTGCGGGTACGCAATCTCAACGAAGAATTTCGATTGATGCCCGTCTATGTGCTTCGCAGTGGGGTTGAATTCCGCTATCCGGACCAGACCCAAGAACCCGGAATGCGGGTTGAATTACAAAAAATTGATCCGCAATCCGGCCAAGTTGCCTTGTCCGTCCAAACCTTGCAACCAGCACCGCGGGCCTATGTTGTGCTCAAAATGTTACGGTTTCCTTGGATCAATGCGGTTTGGTACGGCAGTTTTCTCTTGGTTGGGGGACTCAGCCTGAGCGTTGTCCACCGCAACCGTCAATACAGCCGTGAGCGAACCGCTGATTAACCAGAGCCCATCCCAGGAGACCTGGCTGACCTTGGTCGGTTCGGGACAGGCCGCGTGGGCCCTGGGTTCTGCGTTGCATGGAAGTGGTATCCGGGTTCAGCGGGTCGTTGCGCGGCCCAACGGGCGGGGAGCCGCTCTGGCCCAGCGCCTTGAGGCATCGTGGGTGCCCTGGCATGCCGGTCAACCCCTACCCAAGGATGGACCACCCTCCACTGACCCAAGCAGACCTGGCCCAACCCGCCTAACCTTGTTGGCGGTTTCGGACGATGCGCTACCGGAGGTGGCCTCTTTTTTTGGAACCGATCAAACCGATGCCCTCGTTCATTGCAGCGGAACTCGCTCTTTGGAGGACCTGAACGTTCATCCGGTCCGAGGGGTTTTTTGGCCCATCCTCAACCTCAGCAAGGCGGATGAAACGACTTGGAAGGGGGCGCCTATCCTCATCCAAACCGAGGAGGCATCCCTTCATCAAATCCTGCACCACTGGGCCCAACGAATCGGTGCCACAGCCCGGGATGTAACCGAAGGCCAGCGTCAAAAACTGCATTTAGCGGCGGTCATGACGGCTAATTTTAACAATGTACTCCTGCATTGGGGGCATCTTTTGACCCAAGAATGGGGAACCCATCGAGACCCAAGACGACCCAGAAGGAACGGCCCTCTACCGTTGGTTTAGCAGCCTGATTCAGCGATTGCACCATCAATCCCCCACTTAAATCCATCCTTTGAGCCGATTCGCCTCCATCGCCTTGGTCCTACGAGGATTGCGACCCATCAACTTGATTCTCTTGATGTTGGCCCTGCCATCGTTCAGGTATTTTTTGATGTTACCGGTTCTTGAAACCCGTTTGCTCAACTTTGGATTAAGCGACACGGGATTTGCCCTTTTGGTCCTAGGCGCGGGCATGATCGCCGGTGCAGGCAACCTGATCAATGATTATTTTGATCAGTTAAGCGACCGGATCAACCTCAAACAAAGGCAGGTCCCTTCCGAAAAAGTATTTTGGTCGGTGTACACCACCCTCAACCTCCTGGGACTCTCGCTCTGCGGTTGGGCCGCTTGGGAAGCTGGCTTGCTCAACCTAACCCTGATTCCCCTGGCCGCCGTGATGCTCTTGTTCCGTTATTCGGAGCATTTCAAAGGCCGAAGTTGGTCCGGACCCCTTGTGATTGTTTTGTTATGCCTGCTATGGGTGGCCCTGCCTTGGCTCTACGAATTCAAGGCCATGGGCATTCTCTACCGATACTATCCCTCCGATGCCCAATACCTGAACCAAACCTGGCTGGTTTACCTGGGGCTGGTGGCCTTGGTCACCCTAAGTCGTGAACTCATCAAAGCCTGCCAAGACAGGGCCGGAGACCTCGCAGCCGGACTTCAAACCGTTGCGGTGGTGATGGGCCTCAAGGGCTGCCGGAACATAGCCTTCGGAGCTTGGCTACCGGTACCTGTTTTGAATCTCCTGGTGGTGCGTCACCAGGTCTTGACCGGCGCCATCGCGGAGTCCCTCTATTCGAGCATCGCACTCCTCTTGGCGTTGGTGATAACCTACAGCCTTTACCGAGTGCAATCCTCCAACGATGCGGCTCGAGTTTCGCTGCTCCTCAAGGTCTATTTGGCCCTGGGTATCGGATCGCTTTGGGTCTATTATATGTTATTTCTTTACATGGCCCCGTGATGATGCCCACCGCCCCCCTCGAATTACGCTACAACTTGGTTTTGGGATCGGGTTCCCCCCGTCGACAGGAATTACTGCAGCGCGTCGGCCTGCCCTACGACCTGCGGGTGGTACCGGTGGATGAAACGGTGGATCCCTCCTGGAAAACGGACCAAGTCGCTGAACATCTGGCCCTCCAAAAAGCACGGGCCATCCCCATCCATGATCATGAATTGCTGCTGACGGCCGATACCTTGGTTTTGTGCCAAGGCCAAATCCTGGGCAAACCCAAAGACCCCACGGAGGCCGTCGCTATGCTACGCCTCTTGTCAGGGAACGAACACGATGTCATGACCGGGGTATGCCTGAGGACCACCCAAAAAGAAATCATCCTGGGAGCCCGTACCCGCCTCGAATGGTACCACCTCGATCCCAAGGAAATCGATTGGTACGTCCAGGAATACCAACCAATGGACAAGGCCGGTGCCTACGGCATCCAGGATTGGATGGGCCTGCGGGCTATCAAATCCATCCAGGGTTGCCCCCTCAATGTCATGGGCCTTCCCCTGCCCCTGGTCTACGAGCGATTGTTTACGGAGTTTTCTATCGAAAGAGGTAGCCTCAATTCCATGCAGGTTCCCGATGCATTGGAATCGACCAATACCAAGGTACCACCGTGCAATTCAGCAATCTGACGTGCCATGGACAAGCCCAACCCCATCCCCTGCGATCGGGTGCTAAAGCTGACCTCAAATATTCGCTCCTGAAGGACCGGATCGATTCCGTTCCCGTAATCCCGTATCCTCGTAACGACCTGCTCATCAACCAAGGTCATCCCCAAATCCAGACGGACCTTAACTCCGTCAAGAGGCATTGCTCCATCGCTCACCGCTTGGCAGGCGTTTTGTAACAAATTCTGGAGCACACGTTGCAATCGACCTTTGTTGCCCCAAACCTCCCCCTTCCCTTCAGGAATTCGATCGGTCCAATGGACCTGAATTTGTTCTCCGTACCAGGCCACCACCTCATCGACCGCCTCCGGCCATGAAAACCTTTCCTTGTCCGCCTCCTTTTCTTTGGCGAATTCACGGTAGGTATCCGCTATTTCGGTCAGAAAATCAATTTGTTGCAAGATGAGTTTCGCGTCGTTTTCAAACTTTTGGGTGAATACTTCCGGGTTCTGAGCCTTGTCCCGTAACATCTTTTGAATACGCAACTTCATTGGCGTGAGCGGATTCTTGATATCGTGGGCAATCTGCCGCGCCATTTCTTTCCAGGCGGTGTTGCGCTCGGCCGTGGCTAGTTTGGCTTCGTTCTCCGCCAAGGACTGCACCATTTGGTTGTAGGATTTGAGCAATAGCCCCAATTCCCCCCGTCCCTGGTCTTCGTTAATGGTGTTCTTTCGGCCGGATTTGGTTTGTAGCATGGCTTTGGTGAGGGTCTGAAGGGGGGCGGCAACGCCTTTGGCCAAACGAAAGGCCAGGTACACCGCCAGCAAGGTCACCAAAATGAAGAACGAAAAAACACCGGCCAGGTATTCACTCAAGCCCCCCTTGTCCGTTTGATTCAAAAAAGGCAAACCCAACACAGCCAATACTTTTCCATCCGAACCCCGCAATGCCTGATAGGCCCCTCGAAAATCCAAACGATCCAAACGCTCGTTGACCGAACGGTATTGATTATCTCCTTGGCTCAAGGAATGCCAAACATCATAGGGCATCCAATCCGAAACCAATTTTTGGTCAAACCAGAGACTGCGCGAACCTCCTTTGAATCGCCCTCTTTCATCGTAAATATAAAAATCCAAATCATTGACCGACGCCCAATCTCTCAAGGCGCGCACCGAGCCTTCGGACATGGCAGGATCTTGAACGGAGAGATTCTGGGCAACCCGATAAAACTGATTCATTTGAGACCACATGGCCGTTTCGGCCTCTCGCTCAAAGCGGCGCGTGATGAACCAAGTGGTGAAGGCTACCAGCAAAGCAATCACCCCAAATACCAGGGCGGTAGAGGCCCATTGAACTTTGGTTTGAAACCGTAGTTCAGCCCACCCGTTCCATGGGCTCCCTAGGCCCCATCGACGAATCCCTCCCATCGCCCGAAATCTTTCGGCCCAACCCAAAAACAGCCAAACCAAGGCCCCAAACGAAATGGGTAA
>RFPG01000053.1 GCA_009926245.1 Sphingobacteriia bacterium
CATTTTCGGAGCACCAGCTTGGGGGGCGGCGCCAATACGGCACTGCCCATCTTTGGGCTTTTCATGCAAAAAGTTTATGGAGACAGCCGCTTGGGCATCCAGCCAGCAAGCTTCAAAGCTCCCGACGGAGGCATCTCCATCAACATGGATTGTTCAGGGTATGCCTACGAAAAAGCCCAGGACGAAGACACCTGGGGCGATGCGGCTGACTAGCCTTCTTCCTCCCCGATTCCCGGGCTGAGGACGATGACTTTGTTATGCAAAACCTCCACGACACCGCCTAGAAGGCGAAAGCGTGTTGGTTGGCCTTGGGAGTCTTTGATCTCCAACGTGCCCGGGTTCTGCAAAGAGGCCATGATGGGAGCGTGATCGCGCAGGACCTCAAAAGGACCGTCGCTACCGGGGACCTTCACAGAGACCACCGAACCCTCAAAAAGAGTTTTTTCGGGGGTTAGTACCTGCAATTCCAAGGCCATGGCTTAGGCTTGTTCGGCAAGCATTTTGCGACCGGCTTCGATCACATCGTCAATGCTACCCTTGAGGTTAAAGGCCGCCTCGGGGTATTGATCCACCTCGCCGTCCAGAATCATGTTAAAGCCACGGATGGTCTCTTCGATGGGTACCAAAACACCTTTGAGGCCGGTAAACTGCTCGGCCACGTGGAATGGCTGGGATAGAAAGCGCTGAACACGACGAGCGCGACCGACGACCAATTTGTCCTCCTCGCTGAGCTCGTCCATCCCCAAAATGGCGATGATGTCTTGAAGCTCTTTGTAGCGCTGGAGTATCATTTTAACACGCATGGCGCAGTTGTAATGCGCATCTCCCAGGATATCGCGGGTCAAAATCCTGGAGGTGGAGTCCAAGGGATCCACGGCGGGATAAATCCCCAATTCGGCGATTTTACGGCTCAATACCGTGGTGGCATCCAAGTGAGCAAAGGTGGTGGCCGGGGCTGGATCGGTCAAGTCATCCGCTGGAACATAGACCGCCTGAACGGAGGTAATCGAACCCCGTTTGGTAGAGGTAATGCGTTCCTGCATCAATCCCATTTCGGTGGCCAGCGTAGGCTGGTAACCCACCGCCGAGGGCATACGACCCAAGAGGGCCGATACTTCGGAGCCGGCCTGAGTAAAGCGGAAAATATTGTCGATAAAGAAGAGAATATCCCGTCCGGTAGCGTCTTTTTCATCGCCATCGCGCAGGTGTTCCGCCAAGGTGAGACCCGAGAGGGCAACGCGGGCACGCGCTCCGGGTGGTTCGTTCATCTGCCCAAAGACCAGGGAAATCCTGGATTCTTCCAAATCCTTGTAGTCCACCTTGTCCAGGGCCCATTTGCCCTCTTCCATTTCGTGACGGAAGGCATCCCCGTATTTCAAAACACCGGATTCAATCATTTCACGCATCAAATCGTTCCCTTCGCGGGTTCGCTCCCCAACCCCGGCAAAAACCGACATACCGTCGTAACCTTTGGCGATGTTGTTGATTAATTCCATGATTAGAACGGTCTTGCCGACGCCGGCACCACCAAAGAGACCAATCTTACCGCCCTTCACGTAGGGTTCAATCAGGTCAATGACCTTGATACCGGTAAAAAGAACCTCGGTAGAGGTGCTTAGGTCCTCAAAAGCAGGGGCTTTCCGATGAATGGGCAGACCGACGGTGTTTTCAGCCATCGGGCGGAGGCCGTCGATGGCCTCTCCTACCACGTTGAACAAACGGCCCTTGATTTGGGTGCCGGTTGGCATTTGGATGGGCTTGCCGGTATCCACAACGGGCATGCCCCTCATAAGACCTTCGGTACCGTCCATTGCAATGGTGCGGACCGAGTCTTCACCCAAATGCTGCTGGCATTCCAGGACCACTCGCTGACCACCGGGGCGGTCAACGTACAGGGCGTTAAACAAATCGGGGAGCGGGTTGCCGCTTTCGAAGGCCACATCGATGACCGGGCCGATAATTTGGGCGATTTTGCCGGTAGAACTCATGGGTAAATTTGATGAATGTGGCCGCAAAGGTAGGGGCAAACAGGGCCAAATAAAAACGCCAACGGACCCAAAGAAGGGGCGTATTTTTGGGCCTTTATGACCCCTTCGTACCGCCACCCTTCCCAACGCAAATCGTTGTTTTGGCCGATTTCCATCGCATTCCTCCTCCTTTTTGGGACCATAGGCGCCCCAACAGCCCTCGTTAAGGCCCAAAGTCCCGGGGTCCAAGGCCGTGTTTTGCTCAAAAACCAAAACAAAGGCCTGGAATTTGCCTCGGTGGCCGTCCTCAAAACCGCGGATTCGGCCCTGGTATCGGGGTCTCTAACCCGAAGCGGCGGGTATTTTGGAATGGAGAAGGTCCCCCCCGGTCGCTACCTCCTCGAGGTGCGGTTCTTGGGCTGCATTCCTTTGTACCGGATTTTTCAAGTCATCCCCTCGGTTCCAATCACCGAATTGGGGAACTTATATCTCGAGGAGGATGTCACCAAATTGCAGACCGTCGAAATCACTGAATCGCGGCAAACCACCGTTTTGGGCATCGATCGCAAGGTCTACACGGTGGACAAGGACTTGACCGCTCGCGGTGCCTCGGCCCTGGAGGTGATGCGCAATTTACCAGGGGTGACCACCGATGCCGATGGGACGGTGCGGCTGCGCAATTCGGTGCCTCAGATTTTTGTGGACGGGAGGCCCAGTCTCCTCACCTTGGAACAAATCCCAGCTGAGCAAATTGAACGAATCGAGATCATGACCAACCCCTCGGTTCGATTTGACGCCAACACCACCGGCGGACTCTTGAATGTGGTGATGAAAAGAGCCAGCAGTCCAGGCTACCAAGGTTCGGCCAATGCCGGGCTCGGAAGCGGAAATCGTTGGAATACCGGCTTCAACCTGAACCTCAAGGAAGGCGCATCGGCCTGGTCCGCGTCCTATAATTTCAGCGATTTTTACAATCCCTTAACCAACAGCACGCTGCGGCAAAACCTGGCAGGCGGCAAGGCCTCCGAAACTTTTTACCAAGCTTCCCAAAGCATGTTGGGACGACGTTTTCAAATGGGTCGACTGGCCTGGGATTACACCCTCAACCAGCGAACGACCTTGACCACTTCTTTTAACCTGGGCGACGGACGATTTCGTAACACCGATGACCAACCCTACTCTTGGACCAAACCCGGCCCGAACGGCGTGGTGGATACGACGATCCTCGGTCGCCAAACCAACCGCCAACAGAATTTCTGGCGCTACGGTTCCCTTCAACTTTTGTTACGAAAAACTACGGCCATGCCCGGCGAGGAATGGAGCGTGGACCTTAACCTCAACGCCTCGGCCAATGGAACCGAGGCCGACCTGGACAATCTGTCCAACAACCTTTTGACCGACAGTTCATCACGCCGACTTCAGGAAAACCGGGGATCGGGTCAAAACCGGGTTTTTACCGCTCAATACGACCATACCCGGCCCGCGGCATCGGGCAAGTGGGAATGGGGCCTTCGCAGCAATCTGCGCAGCAATGTTTCCAACTTAAACGTGAACCTGGGCTTGAACGGGGCGGTTCCCTCCTTTGATAGGGCCCTGAGCAACGAATTTGAAATCACGGATATCGTGAACGCTGCCTACATCAACCGTCAACTTGCCTGGGGTTCGTGGGGCCTGCAGGCCGGCCTTCGGGTGGAGCAAACCCGCTTTGATGTGAACCTTCCCCTGCTGGGTGATTCTTCGTTTCGGTATCGCTACCCCAACGGGGGGCGTCAATGGGGCAATGCACTTTTTCCGGCCGTTTACCTGAGCCGCAAAAGCGGTCGACACGAATGGCAGGTGAATCTTTCCCGAAAAATTGGGCGACCCGGTTTTTTTCAAGTATTGCCTTTCATTTTGTTTGCCGACGCCCAGGGGTACCGTATCGGGAATCCAGGACTGGCTCCTGAGTTCTTTCACTTGTCCGAAATCAATCATCAATACAACAACGGAATCATCAGCCTAACATCGTCCGTATACGGCCGATACACCACCCAAGTCATCACCGAATTTGTTAGCAGACTCCCCCAAGACAGCAATTTGTTGGTGAATTCGTACTTGAACGGGGATCGTCAATGGGCGACTGGTTGGGAAGAGAGTTTTCGCTGGAATCCCTCCAAAGCGTGGACCCTGACCACCAACCTGAACGCCTTTTTTACAGAGGTGAATGCCGGGGCTTTGATGAACAACATCAGCCGTGGGGGATGGAGTTGGACGGCCAAGGGCCAGGTTTCCTACCGGCCCGACCAGCGTTGGTCCCTCCAATGGAATGGAGAATACGAAGCGCCTCGGATCTTGCCTCAGGGCCGCACCTATCCCGCCTACGGTATGGACCTCTCCGTCTCCTGGAATCCCAATAAGTCCTGGACCCTCATCGCCCTCCTTTCGGATGTCGCTAACACAAGACGATTTGGCAACACCGTCCAGACCGAAACCCTGTTCCAGGAATTTATTCGACGTCGGGAAGTACGCTTTGTTCGATTCACCCTAACCTATCGATTTGGAAATTCGGATGCCTCGCTTTTCCAGAAAATGCGACGCAGCGGCGGGGGCTCGGGTGGCGGGGGCGATATGGGCTTTTGACCCTTGGTTTTTACCTTTGGTCGGTCTTTTTACCCTCAAAATTCCCCTCAACCATGAACCTCAACGAAGCACAATTAGCGGACCGGGACGATGAATTGGCTCCCTTTCGGTCCGAGTTTGCTTTTCCGGTTGGACCCAACGGAACGCCTTGGGTGTACCTCTGTGGAAATTCCCTGGGCTTGATGCCCTTGGCTGTCCCGTCAGCGGTGCAGGTGGAATTGGATTCTTGGGCTCGCTACGGAGTCGAAGGCCACTTTGAAGGTCCGCATCCTTGGATGCCTTACCACCGCAGGCTCACGGCCCCTTTGGCTCGCTTGATGGGCGCCTTGGAATCCGAAGTAGTGTCGGCGCATACCCTTACCGTGAATTTGCATTTGCTCATGGCCGGCTTCTACCGTCCCCAGGGGCAGCGCACCAAGATTTTGGTAGAAGCCGGGGCCTTTCCTTCGGACCAATACGCCGTGGATAGCCAACTCAAACACCACGGCATCGACCCTGCAGAGGGCCTGATCGAAGTGGACACCGCCACTCCAAGGGGCCTTGACCCGACCACCTCGATTGTCGATGCCATCCGAAGTGCCGGGGATCAAACCGCGGTGGTTTTGCTGGGTGCCGTCCAGTACTACAGCGGAGCCTTCTTTGATGTACCAACGGTGGTGCGCGAGGCGCACCAAGTTGGAGCCTTGGTGGGCTTGGATTTGGCCCACGCCGCTGGCAATGTCCCCCTGTCCCTCCACGAGTGGGGTGTGGACTTTGCCTGCTGGTGTTCCTACAAATACCTGAATTCAGGACCGGGTGGTCCGGGCGGACTTTTTGTACACGAGCGGCATCACCATCGTCGGGACCTGGGCCGATTCGAAGGCTGGTGGGGGCACGATGAAAAAAGCCGGTTTGAGATGCCTCGGCATTTTGTACCCGCCCCCGGTGCCGAAGCATGGCAACTTAGCAATGCTCAGGTCATGGCCATGGCGCCCCATGCGGTGGCCTTGGAGATCCACGACCGGGCAGGCATGGAACGACTGCGCATCAAGTCCTTGCGTTTAACGGCGATGTTGGAACAAATTCTGCAAGAATTTTTGGGGCAACATCCCCAACTAGACGGACGCTTGCTCACCCCGGCCCTTCCAGAGCGGAGAGGTTGTCAGCTTTCGCTCAACCTTAGGCATCGTGGACGGGAAGTTTTTGATCACCTCCACCAACATGGAATCTTGGCTGATTGGCGCAACCCGGATACCATTCGGATGGCCCCGGTACCGCTATATACCTCCTATACCGATTTGCATCGAATTCAATCGGTGTTACAAAAATTTGTATGAGATCCCCTTCGTTCCACCTGCCCATGGCAGGAATCCTTCTCGGTTTGTTCCTGCTAACAACCAACCTGAGCGCCCAGGTCCGTCGTTCCACCCTGAGTGGTTACGTCCGAGACGCCCAGACCGGCGAAATGCTGGTAGGCGCCAGCCTTTGGCTACCCGAAATCCAAAGCGGCACTTCCACCAATGCCTACGGGTTCTATTCCCTCACCCTATCCCCGGGCTCCTACAACCTGCAGATCAGTTACGTGGGTTTCCAGACGCGGACCCTGCGCTTGGATTTGGATAGCAGCCGAGGGCTCAATTTCGAAATGCAGCCCCTCAACGATCTCCAAGAAATCCAAGTCGTGGACGATCGAATCAGCCGGCAGGCCCGGGAGGTCCAAATGAGCAAAATCGAATTGACCCCGCAACAAATTCAACAAATCCCCATGTTGTTTGGGGAAAAGGACTTGCTCAAAACTTTTCAATTGATGCCAGGCGTCCAAAAAGGCAACGAAGGCAGTTCCGGCATCTATGTACGGGGCGGTGGGCCGGATCAAAACCTTATTCTATTGGACGAAGCGACGGTGTACAATGCCTCGCATTTGTTCGGGTTTTTTTCGGTCTTTAATGGGAACGCCATCAAAAATGCAAGCCTCACCAAGGGCGGATTCCCCGCTCGCTACGGAGGGAGGCTTTCCAGCGTTCTCGACATTACCATGAAAGACGGCAACAACCGGGAATGGTGTACCGAAGGTAGTGTTGGGAATATTTCAGCCAATTTCACCGTCGAAGGTCCGCTTGCCAAAGACAAAGCCTCTATGATTATCTCGGGGCGTCGAACCTATTTTGATTTGTTGACCGCACCCCTGCTCCTGAGTAGTGGAGAGGGTTTGGGGGGTTATTTTTTTCAGGACCTTAACGCCAAATTCAATTACCAACTTGACGCAAGGAATCGACTCTATTTAAGCGGTTACCTCGGTCAGGATAAATTTTATGCAACGACCTTTGGTTCCAACCCCCTCGAAAGAACCACCGCCTCCTTGGGATGGGGAAACAAAACCGGAACCCTGCGCTGGAATCACCAGGCCAACAGCCGAACCTTTGTGAACAGCAGCCTCATCCTAAGTGATTATACCTTTCTAATTCAACTCAAATCCAACGAAGGCAACGAGTTTTTTGATCTCCGCTACAATTCAACCATCCGGGATATTGGCGTTAAGGTGGACTTGGATTGGCTGCCCGTTCCGGAACACAAAATCAAAGCAGGCTTCCAATCCATTCGACACACCTTTGTTCCCACGGCCTTTGTTCTCAAGAATTCCCTCGCACCGGATTTTAATTTTGATAAAGTCGCCCGGGAGTATTCCTTGGAAAGCGGACTCTATGTTGAAGATGAATGGAGCCTGGGCGAACGGTGGTTGCTGCATCCGGGTCTGCGCATTTCCACCTTTGCAACGGGTAGCAAAACCTACGCCAGGCCCGAGCCCCGCATGGCCGCCCGCTACCTCTTGGGCGATAACCAATCCATCAAGGCCGCCTATACCGAAATGAACCAGTACCTGCACCTGCTTTCGAATTCGGGTACCGGCCTTCCAACGGACTTGTGGGTGCCGGCCAACGAAAAAGTAGGGCCG
>RFPG01000054.1 GCA_009926245.1 Sphingobacteriia bacterium
TTAATGTGTTAAAGAGGCAACGGCATCGGTAAAGGCCAACCACTCCCGATTCAAGTCCGATAGAATGACAAGGCCCTGCTCCGTGAGGCGGTAGTACTTGCGTGGAGGGCCACTTTTGGATTCCTCCCATCGATAATCCAACCATCCCGCGTTTTTCATCCGGGTTAGGAGGGGGTACAAGGTTCCCTCCACCACCAACATATCCGCTCTCCTCAATTCGTTGAGCAGATCGCTGGCATAGGCTTCGCTCCGGCCCAAAACCCTCAGGATGCAGAGTTCCAGGACCCCTTTGCGCATTTGGGCGCGTACATTTTCCATGTTCATGGGGCAAACATACAATCCTCAAGGTACTTTGCAATACAAAGTACTATTTTTTTACAAATTTTTTTAATTCTCTGTCAAAACCCCCAAGTGCCCTGTAGGGGAGCCTTTCAAGGCCTGGATCCGTTTTCCTCGATTCAAACCCTTATTTTGTTCAAAAAAACCCGCTCATGTTCGGCGAAAACGACCACCTAACCGAGGCGCTGAGCCCTATTTTTGAGAAAACATTACCCTTTGGCCGATTGGAATGACCCTTTTGACGATCAGGACCCCGAAACAAGGGAGAATGTCGAACGCTTTGAGCAAACCTTGAGCAGCAGCCTCTCATGGTTTTTTGACTCCGAGGAATTGGAGCAAATTTTTGATTATTACTTGGAAAGGGGCCATATGGACAAAGCCGAAAAGGTTCTGTCCAAAGCCTTGGAACAATCGCCGAACCACGCCGGATTTATGTTACGAAAGGCCCAAATCATGATGGGCGGTGGGGAAATCCGTCAGGCCGAAGAACTCCTCGACAAAGCCCTCCGGATCAATCCCACTTTAGTCGAGTTACACCTCACGCGCTCCTCCCTCTACGATTACCGCAACCAGACCAACCGTGCCCTGCTCCACCTACGCAAAGCCGAACAATTAGCAGATGCGGAACAGATGCCTTCGGTTCAATTGGCTTTTGGGATGGTCTTTATGAATGCAGGTCGTTGGAACTCCGCCCTGGATCATTTTTTGTTTTGCGTCCAAAAGGACCAAGTTGACCAAGAGCACCTTCTCTACGATTTAGGGTATTGTTACCATCAACTCGAAAAGATGGACGATGGCATCGCTTTTTTTGAAGAACAAATCAATCAGAATCCCTATTCCGATGCGGCTTGGTACAACCAGGGGATACTTTACAATCAGGCCGGTCTTTTCGAAAAAGCCCTGGATGCCTTTGAATACGCACTTTTGATTCGTCCGGATCTGTCCATGGCCCATTTTAACCGGGCCAATACCTTCATCAACCTCGAAAAGTACCCCGAGGCCTTGGAGCAAATGCAAGAAGCCATTCGTTGCGAGCCCGATTATCCCCTCTTTGTGAACGGATTGGGCGTGTGTTATGAGAAACTTAACCGTATCGACGAAGCCCTGGCGCGTTACGAGGAAGCCGCCGTCTTGGACCCCTTGTTGGCCGATGCCTGGTTCGGTCAAGCTGCGTGCAAGGCCCAATCCGAGTCATGGTCCGCTGCCTTGGTCTTGATCAACCGCGCCCTGGAATTGGCTGCTGACCACGAAGAATACTGGTACGAAAAAGGGCGCATCCTCATGGCCTTGGCCCGCTACGACGAAGCTGAACAGGTGTTGGCGGAAGCCCTGCGATTGGACGAAGGTTTCTGGGAAGCCCGCATTCTCTTGGTGTCCCTGTTTCTGGCCGTGGACCGCTACGAAGAGGCCCTGCGTTGCATCCAAGATGGACAGGAACCCCACAAAGACGATGCTGCTTATTTCTTTGAATTGGCCGGTCTGATTTTTGCCTTTGAAATCAAAGAACTTTTGGATTTAGCCCATACCTGCCTGCAGTGGGCCCTTTCGGTAGACCCGTCGGAATCTCATCATTTATTGACCTTTTGGCCGGATGCCCACAGCAACAGCGAAGTGGTAGCCCTGCTTCGCCAATACAAGGCCCTCGATTAAAAACCCAACAACCCAAACTCAATTGCCGTCTATGGCCGATTTTACATTTGATTTCAAAGCTAGACTGGGGCAAGTCCCCGATCGCCGTAACAAACCCCGTCAGGATGGTTTGACCATGGTCATGGACAAGGGCCTCAGCCTGTCCGAAGCCGAGGCCTTCCTCGAAAACGGAGCAGAACACACCGATTTGGTCAAATTGGGTTGGTCCACCGGGCTCTTTAACCGGAAACTCCACCAAAAGATTGCAATTTATCGTCAAGCAAATATTCGTTGTTATTTGGGTGGGACCCTCTTTGAATTGTTTGCGGCACGTCAACGCACCGATGAATTCAAACGACTCTTGGACGAATTGGGGCTCGATACGGTCGAAATTTCGGACGGATCGCTGGACATGACCCAAGAAAACAAATGCGCCTACATCCGCGATTTCTCCAAGAATTTTCGTGTTCTCTCCGAGGTCGGGTCCAAAGACGCTGAAAAAATCATTGCCCCCTACCGGTGGATTGCCATGATGAAGGCCGAATTGGAAGCCGGTTCCGAAATCGTTATCGCCGAAGCCCGTGAAGCTGGTAATGTTGGGATTTTTCGGAGCACCGGAGAAGTTCGTTCGGGTCTTGTCGAAGAAATTCTTACCCAAATCCCACCAACCAAAATTCTTTGGGAAGCCCCGAACAAAGCTCAACAAACCTGGTTCATCAAAATGCAAGGTTGCAATGTCAACCTGGGCAATGTTGCACCCCACGAAGTAGTCGCCCTGGAGACCTTGCGCCTCGGTCTTCGAAGCGATACCTTTGCCCAATTCCTGGAAATCTAAATCAAACCTAGGCGCCAAGACCCCTCGTCGGATCCGTGACCCTAACTTGTAACCAAGGCCCTTCCCTAAAACCTCCCATTCCCAACATGCGCTCACTTCTTTTATACCTCAAAGGCGTTGCAATGGGCGCGGCCGATGTCGTACCCGGGGTCTCCGGAGGAACCATCGCCTTCATTTCGGGCATTTACGAAACACTGCTCCAAGCTCTTCGTTCATTCGACGCAGCTCTGCTGGGAATGGTGTTACGAAGGGAATGGTCGGCTGCCTGGACCAAAATCAACGGAAGCTTTTTGGTGGTTTTGCTCTCGGGAATTGGAACCAGTATTTTGCTGCTTTCCAAGCTCATGCTTTACCTTTTGGAATTTCATCCTATTCCGACCTGGTCTTTCTTCTTGGGCTTGATTCTGGCCAGTATTGCCGGGGTTTGCCGGGGTTTGGACTTGAAATCTCTACGATTTGGATTCGGATTTGTGTTGGGAACTGTGTTGGCCTATGCGATCACCATCATGTCACCAACCCAAACCCCCGAAGCCCTGTGGTTCATCTTTGTGAGTGGAGCCATTGCCATCTGTGCCATGATACTCCCCGGCATATCGGGATCCTTTATTCTTTTGTTGATGGGCAAATACAAGTTCATATTGCAGGCATTGCACGAATTCAATTTACCTGTCATTTTGGTCTTCATGGCCGGTGCGGCGATTGGCCTGCTTTCCTTTTCGCATCTCCTAACTTGGTTGCTGCGCAAACATCACTTAACCACCGTTTCCCTTCTGGCCGGATTTATGCTGGGCTCCCTAAACAAGGTCTGGCCCTGGAAACAAACCCTCACCTACTACACGGACAGCAAAGGAGGCCAACACCCATTAACCGAAGAAAACCTCAGCCCCTGGGCTTACGAAACCTTGACCGGGCTTCCTGCACAAACCATCCTGGCCTTGACCTTGGCCGTTTTGGGAGCCGCTCTAATCTTGGGTCTGGAGGCCTGGGGGCGTCATCGCTCCCAGTCCGAATCCCAAACCACCACCGGGTGAAACTGGGTCTGCTGGGCTATCCATTGGGACATTCGGCGTCCCCGCGTTGTTTTGGAGAGGCCTTTGAACGGGCAGGCGTCCCAGCAACCTACCACCGCCTTGAATCGATGTCCTACCCCGGCTTGGTTAATCTGGCCATGCAAAACCCCCTCCTTCTAGGGCTGAACATCACCTTACCCCACAAAAAAACCGCGTATCAGGAATTCCTACATCCTTCGAACGCTCAACGATTGTTTCAATTGACCGCGGAGGCCACCGGATGCGGTGCCGTTAATTGCATTGGCTTCCGCCGATTCGGATCCAAGGATATCCTTGGTGAAAACTTGGAAACGGTGGTGGGGCATAATACCGACGTCGAGGGTTTCTCCAAGGCCCTGAATTTGTTGTGCACGGAAGAAACTCCGGGGCCAGCCCTGATTCTGGGAAACGGCGGAGTGGCATCGGCGGTTGGTTTTGTGTTCGAACAACGAAAAATTCCTTACCAAATCGTCACCCGCACCCTCTCCCAAAATCCAAGAGTGCCCGAACTTCTCTGGGAGCAGGTCAACCGCAAAGTCCTGGCGGATCATCCCCTGTTGGTGCAATGCACCCCCTTGGGCATGGCGCCCCACCTTACGACGAGGCCGCCCTTGAATCTGGAGGGACTGGGGCAGGGACATTATGTAATGGATTTGATTTACAATCCTTTGGAAACTCTTTTTTTGGAGGAATGCCGAGCCAAAGGCGCCCGTGTTATGGGCGGAATGCCCATGTTCCAAGCCCAAGCCGAAGCCTCCCTTCGGTTTTGGTCCAACTTGCCTGGCGGCGAAATCCTCCAAAATGACCGCATTCAACTTGTCTTCTGATCCCTTTCTCCGTATTCCCTGATGGCCTTTCGCGTTTATTCCGAATTTGAACCCGCCGGCGATCAGCCATCGGCCATCGCTCAGCTGACCGAAGGTCTTCAACGAGGGGACCCGGCCCAGGTTTTATTGGGCGTGACCGGTTCAGGCAAAACCTTTACCATGGCCAAGGTCGTGGAAGCCGTGCAGCGCCCCACCTTGGTGCTCACCCATAACAAAACCCTTGTTGCCCAACTTTACGGTGAATTCAGGCAATTTTTTCCCGAGAATGCGGTCGAGTATTTTGTTTCGTACTACGATTATTACCAACCCGAAGCCTACCTGCCTTCCACCGGAACCTACATCGAAAAGGATCTCTCGATTAACGATGAAATCGAAAAACTTCGCCTGAGGACCACCTCCTCCTTGATGTCCGGGCGCCGGGATGTCCTCGTTGTGGCCTCGGTATCCTGCATTTACGGAATGGGAAACCCGGCGGATTATACGGACAAGGTCATTCGTCTCCAACGGGGGCAGGTGATGACCATCGAGCGTTTGTTGCATAGCCTGGTGGACATCATGTATTCCAGAGCCTTGCATGAATTGACCCGTGGTACCTTTCGGGTCAGGGGCGAAACCGTGGATATCTATCCCGCCTATACCGACCATGCCTACCGGCTGGAATGGAACGGAACCCGAATCGAAGGGTTGTACCGATTGGACCCGGAGAGCGGTCGCAGTTCAGAAGAGCTAGAAGATCTCGCTCTTTTCCCAGCTTCGAATTATGTTACTTCACGGAATGAATTGGGGGACCTCCTCTTTGAAATCCAAAAAGATATGGTCGCCCAGGTTGAACATTTCAAACAAGAGGGTCGCTTTGAAGAAGCCCGTCGCATCGAAGACCGGGTCACCTTTGATGTTGAAATGATTCGGGAATTGGGGTATTGTTCGGGTATTGAGAATTATTCCCGCTACCTTGACCGCCGCAATCCCGGTGAGAGACCTTTTTGTTTACTCGATTATTTCCCATCGGATTTTCTTTTGTTGGTGGACGAAAGCCATCAGACCTTGCCCCAGGTCCGGGCCATGTACGGTGGAGACCGCAGCCGCAAGCTCAACTTGGTTGAATACGGGTTTCGACTACCGGCCGCCTTGGACAACCGCCCCCTCACCTTTGGAGAATTCGAATCCCTGATCCCTCAGGTTGTTTACGTAAGTGCCACCCCTGGAGATTATGAATTGCAACATTGCCAAGGCGTGGTCGTTGAACAGGTGGTCCGTCCCACCGGACTCTTGGATCCCCCCATCGAAATCCGACCCGTGACCCGTCAAGTCGATGACCTGATGGAAGAAATTCGAAAGGAACGCCTGCTTGGGCACCGGGTCCTGGTCACCACCCTGACCAAGCGCATGGCCGAAGAACTCTCACGCTATCTCTTGGAAGCCGGAGTGGCCTGTACCTACCTGCACAGCGGGGTGGAAACCTTGGAAAGAGTGGAAATCCTGCGGGATCTGCGGCTGGGAAAAATCGAAGTCCTGATTGGTGTTAATTTGTTACGAGAAGGACTGGACCTCCCGGAGGTGGCCCTGGTGGCGATTATGGATGCCGACAAGGAGGGATTTTTGAGAAACTACAAGTCCTTAACCCAGACAGCCGGCCGCGCTGCTCGGCACGTAAAAGGCCGGGTTCTTTTCTATGCCGACCGTATCACCGGCTCCATGAAGGCCACCATCGACGAATGCGATCGTAGACGCCAAAAACAAGAGGCACATAATCTTTTGCATGGATTGGTTCCTCGGAGTATTCGCAAAAGCGATGATGAAATTCGACTCCAAAGTTCTTTGTTGGATATTCGCAACCAATCAAGCCCTGTTAATAGAGCAGGCCAGGAAACCGTCTACTCCGAAAAAACATCCCTATCGCTTGCGGTGGCGGAACCCGGTCCCGAACAAGGGCCCGCGTCGCCCCTCAGCGAAAGCGAACGACGCAAAACCCTGCGCGTTCTCAAAAAAGAGATGAACCAAGCCGTCAAGGACATGGACTTTCTCCTGGCGGCGAAAATCAGGGACCGAATCCAAGCCTTGGAGAAAGAGGCTTCCTAAGCCCTCCTCACGAAGGCTGTCTTAATAGCCCCAGAGGGTGATCCCCCAGTCCAAACGATTCAGGTCGGGACCCAAACCTCCTCGGAACATCGAATACACCGAATACTGCCCAAAAAACCTCCAATTCCCTTTGCCCACTTCGGAACGAATGGCCAAAGAAAAAGGATTTTGGTAAAAGTTACCCGTTCGATACAATTCAACATTCCCGCCCGGATCCCGGTACCTATTCAGCGTTCTGGACCAAAGCCTTAATCCAGGCACGGCCATCAATCCGGCATGCCAACCCCGGTTGGGTCGGCTTCCCTGAACAAAAGTCAAACCAACCGGTAACATCAAATGCAAATTTTCGAAGTTGGAGCGCCCAAAGCGGGAACCGGTGGTGCTATCCATGGCAAGGACCGCCAGACGGCCGTTGCTTTTGGTTAACATCAGGTTATCCTCCAGCCGAAGATTATTGTAATGCAAAAGCATCCCACCCCGAACCCATAGCGAACCCGCGGAAGAAACAGTGCCGTTCTTGGAAACGCCCAACAGGGCCTCCTGAAAACGTAGAGGGGTCCACCATTGCATGAACAGGGATTTTTCGGGTTCCAAACGCAGCAGGGGATCGCTGGCAGGAGCCCCTGCATAACGCCCACCGTACATCCAATGAGCAAAACCCAATTCAAATGCCGGCATGCTGGGTTCCTTGACTGGACGACCGGACCAAAAATC
>RFPG01000055.1 GCA_009926245.1 Sphingobacteriia bacterium
AAAAAAGGACAAAAAATCTGCATCATGGACCTTCGTCACCTGCGCGATCGCATGGCCGATTACTTTGTCATTGCCCAGGCCGAATCAGGCACCCAGCTACGAGCGATGGCTGAATCGGTGCAGGAAACCGTCAAAGCCCAAACCGGCCTAAGGGTCTGGGGAAGCGAAGGCCAGAACCACGGAAGATGGATTCTGCTGGATTACGCCGATGTGGTGGTCCATCTTTTCTTACCCGAAATCCGGGAATTTTACAACCTCGAAAAACTCTGGAACGACGCAAGGATGACCTATCCACAGTCCCTTCCGGCCGATTCCAATCCTCAATAACATGGCCAACAACCGCAAAACCAAAATCCGCACAAACGGTCCCAAAAACGCGCCCAATGCGCCCAAAAAATCCTTCAACCTCTATTGGTTGTACATTGTTATTGCCCTGGTTTTGCTTGGCTTGCAGTTCTTGAATCCAGGAACCGCTGCCAAAACCATTACCTGGAAAGAATTTACGGCCCTTGCCTCCAAAGGCGAAGTCGAAAAACTCGTAGGCTACAAGCAGGATGATCTCTATGTTATGGAGGTGCATCTTACAGAGAGAGCCATGGAGTCGGACAAGTACCGGGATTTTCGTAACAAAAGCTTTGGCGGCCCCCGCAACAATCCCTATTACTTTACAGAAAGTTCTCCCGAAAATTTAGAAAATCGCCTCAAAGACTGGGCCATCAAAGACAAAAAGGACGAGATTGCTGTCCAATGGGAATCTCGGCATTCATGGTTCAGCGACGCCTTGGGTTTCTTGTTGCCAACACTTCTTTTGATTGGTCTCTGGTTCTTGTTGTTTCGGCGTGTGGCATCGGGCGGTGGACCCGGCGGTCAGATTTTTAATATTGGAAAATCCAAGGCGACCCTTTTCGACAAGAACACCAAGGTTAACATTACTTTTAACGATGTCGCTGGCCTTGAAGAAGCCAAAGTAGAAGTGATGGAAGTGGTGGACTTTCTCAAGAATCCCAAAAAATACACTGCCTTGGGTGGAAAAATTCCCAAAGGAGTCTTGTTGGTGGGACCTCCAGGTACAGGCAAAACCCTGTTGGCCAAGGCAGTAGCAGGCGAAGCCCAGGTTCCATTCTTCACCCTAAGCGGATCGGATTTTGTGGAGATGTTTGTCGGTGTCGGTGCAAGCCGGGTGCGGGATTTGTTCAAACAAGCCCGCGAAAAAGCCCCTTGCATCATTTTTATTGATGAAATTGATGCGGTCGGACGATCAAGGGGCAAGAACCAAATCATGGGGGGGAACGACGAACGCGAAAGCACCTTGAACCAGCTCTTGGTTGAAATGGATGGCTTCTCGACGGACCTGGGCATCATCATGATGGCCGCCACCAACCGACCGGATGTTTTGGACGCCGCCTTGCTGAGACCGGGACGATTTGACCGTCAAATCAGCATTGATCGGCCGGATCTTATTGGTCGAGAACAAATCTTCAAAGTCCATCTCAAGGCATTGAAATTGGCCGCCGAAGTGGATGCTCATAAACTGGCCGAACAGACCCCTGGATTTGCGGGAGCCGAAATCGCCAATGTTTGCAACGAAGCCGCTTTGATCGCAGCACGTACCGACAAGAAGGAAGTCGAAATGATTGACTTCAATGCGGCCATCGATCGGGTGATAGGTGGCCTGGAAAAGAAAAACAAAATCATCTCCCCTGAAGAAAAGAAAATCGTGGCCTACCACGAGGCAGGCCATGCTGTTGTGGGATGGTTCCTGGACAGTACCGATCCCTTGGTCAAAGTGAGCATCGTCCCCCGGGGCGTGGCGGCGTTGGGTTATGCCCAATACCTACCCAAGGAGCAGTACCTCTACACCACCGAACAGCTTTTGGATACCATGTGCATGACCCTGGGCGGTCGAGCGGCCGAAGAGGTGGTTTTTGGGCGAATTAGCACCGGCGCCCAGAACGACTTGGAGCGCATCACTCGTGTTGCCTACGGCATGGTCACCCTGTACGGAATGAGCAAAGCCGTGGGGCCGATTAGCTTCAACGATACCCAAGGCGAATACCAGTTCCGCAAGCCGTACTCCGAGGAAACAGCGTTGTTGATTGACCAAGAAGTCCGGGCCATTATCGACAAAGCCTATCAGCAAACCTTGGCCTTGATCAAATCCAAACGAGATATTCTCGAAGCCATCGCCCAAGAATTGCTGGCCAAGGAAGTTATTTTCCAGGTGGACCTGGAGCGTCTGGCGGGCCCGCGACCCTTTGAGCATGACGCTTTGATTGTGCCCGAGCCAACGACCGAGCCAACGGCCGATGCGACGAGTCCATCCCCTGTTAACGACCAACCCTAAACGGAATGGCGCTCTCATCGCGCGAGACCGTTATCCAGCGACTGCGCAAAGCCCTGATTCACCCCTCCGATCCGCCCTTGCGGGTTCGTCCGGAACAGGCGGCAGAAGATCCGTTTGAACCCATGGAGGAAGACCTGGCTTTGGTCTTTGCCAAACGCTTGTTGCAACTCAAGGGCCAGTTTGTCTACGCCGAAACCCAAGCCGAATTGGCGACCTACCTGGCCAAGGCCCTTGAAGGGGTTGAAAACCGCAACCTCTTTTGTTTGGAGCATGAAATTCAAGATTTGTTACGAAAATCCGGTCTGGCTTACCGCGTTGACACCGAACGAATGGACGAAGCAGGGGTGGGGGTTACGGGCTGCGAAGCCCTGATTGCCTGGAGCGGATCGGTCATGGTAAGTTCGGCCCAAGCCTTCGGGCGCAGCCTCACGGTGTACCCACCCATTCATTGGGTGGTGGCCCGCAGCAGTCAATTGGTACCCCGCCTCAAGGATGCCTTTGGCCTTCTGCGTCAGCGTTATCCAGATCAAAACTACCCTTCCATGGTTTCGACCATCACCGGACCCAGTCGGACCGCTGATATCGAGAAAACATTGGTATTGGGGGCGCATGGGCCCCGTGAATTGTGGGTCTTTTTGTTGGAGGATGAAGCCCACGAAAATCACTGAGGCGGCCTATGAAGTCCATTTACCTCCTGAGTGATTTTCATCTGGGTAGCCCCTCGGTGGCGGCATCCCGTCCCCGGGAACAATTGTTGTTACGGTTTTTTGAGGAAACCTCGGCGGATGCATCGGCGTATTATTTGTTAGGGGATGTTTTTGATTTTTGGTTTGAATTGCGGCACGCCGTTCCCAAACATTTTGTTCGGTTGCAGGGTTGCCTTGCCTCTTTGACCGATGCAGGTATTCCGGTCCATTATTTCACGGGCAACCACGATACCTGGACCTTTGGCTACTTGGAACAAGAATTGGGGGTCATCCTGCACCGGGATACCCTGGTGACCGAGTGGGAGGGAAAACATTTATTGCTGGCCCACGGAGATGGCAAGGGGCCCGGTGATCGTGGATACAAGCGCCTCAAACGCGTTTTTGGCTCCCGCCTTAACCAACGCCTTTTTGGGCTCCTGCATCCGGATTTTTCTTTTGCCATAGCCCAAGGATGGTCCCGCCAAAGCCGAGCATCCCAAATCACCGAATCCTACGGAACAGGTGATCAGTCCCCTGTTTTTGACCCCGCCAAAGAATGGCTGTACCAATACAGTCTGCGCAAACAAAAGGAGCGTCAACAAGCAGCGCTTCCCCCCTTGGATTACTTGGTCTTTGGGCATCGTCATTTACCGATTTTTTGTCCCCTACCGGGTGGAGGGACCTATGTCAACCTGGGTGAATGGATGCACCAACCCACCTACGCTCGTTTTCATGCCGGTATCCTGGATTTGAAAACCTACCCGGATCACCAAAGCTCGGGCTATGGCCGCCTTTCTATTTGACCTTCCCATGTTCCTTTCTACTTCAACCAAAGCTGCCCATGCTTGACCGGATTGCCCCCCTTCAGGCCCGATTTAACGACCTGGAACGCACGCTGCAGGACCCGGCTGTTTTTGGAGACTCGTCCAGAATGGCAAGTCTTAACAAAGAATACAGCAAGCTACAGAAAATCCTGGGGGTGGCCGATCGTTATCGAAAAACCCTTCAAAGAATCGAAGATGGCAAAGTCTTTTTGACCGAAAATACCGATCCCGAATGGGCCGAATTGGGTCGCCAAGAACTCGACCAGGCCCAGGCCGAATTACCTGGTTTGGAGGAAGAGCTCACCTGGCTGCTCATTCCCCGGGATCCCGAAGATGACAAAGATGTCCTTCTCGAAATCAGAGCGGGAACCGGAGGCGACGAGGCCGGGCTTTTTGCGGGGGATCTGGCCCGTATGTACCAACGATACTGCGAAAAACAAGGCTGGAAGGTGGAACTGCAGGATGCCAGCGAGAGTACGCTTGGCGGATACAAAGAAATCATTTACCGGGTCAGTGGTGAGGAGGTTTATGGGACGCTCAAGTTTGAATCCGGTGTTCACCGTGTTCAGCGGGTCCCTGCCACCGAAACCCAGGGCCGGGTGCACACCTCCGCGGCTACGGTGGCGGTAATGCCCGAAGCCGAAGAAATTGATGTGGTTTTGAACCCGGCGGATATTGAACTCCAAACCGCCCGTTCCGGTGGAGCCGGTGGTCAAAATGTGAACAAAGTCGAAACCAAAGTCATGTTAACCCACAAACCCACGGGCATTGTGGTCACGTGTCAAGTGGAGCGTTCGCAATTAGGAAACCGAGCCCGAGCTATGGAGATGCTGCGAACCCGCCTGTATGAACTTCAAAAACAAAAAGCGGATGCCGAAGAGGCAGGCAAACGCAAAACCATGGTCTCCACCGGCGATCGTTCGGCCAAGATCCGGACCTATAATTTCCCACAGAGTCGGGTGACGGATCACCGAATCGGAATGACCGTCTATTCCTTGGATCAATTCATGGACGGCGATTTGCAGGATATGATTCAAGCGCTCAAATTGGCGGAAAACACCGAAAGACTGGCCGGACTAAAATCCTGAGGTCCTACCTTGTTCCTTTATCTTGCATCTTTGGGTCTTTAAACCACCAAAAAAATCCCTGTGCGTACAACTGCGAACCCCCTGGACCTTGCGGTCATTGCCAACATCAAAGGCCTGGTGATGGACGCCACGGCGGCCGCTCATTCAGGGCATCCAGGCGGGGCCTTTTCGTCCTGCGATTTTGCAGCCTTGTTGTGGATGGAGACCTTGCACTTTGCTCCGGATTTCCCCAAATGGCCATTGAGGGACCGCTTTGTGTTATCGGCAGGCCATGAATCCATGCTGCTCTACAGCCTCCTGCATTTGTCACGCATGCTGAGTATGGACGAAATCCGGCGTTTTCGTCAATTGGGAAGCCTAACTCCGGGTCATCCCGAAAGTCATTTGACGCCGGGTGTTGAAGCCACCACCGGCCCCCTGGGCCAAGGGGTCGCCATGGGCGTCGGTATGGCCGTTGCTGCCCTGCAGGAACAAGCCCTGCGCCCCTTGGATCGATTGCCCCGAATCTGGGTTCTGGCGGGGGATGGTGATTTGCAGGAAGATGTGGCATTGGGGGCCTGCCAGCTGGCCGGGCATTGGGGGCTGGGGAATTTGGTTCTTTATTACGACAAAAACGATATTCAAATTTCGGGACCCGTTGATCGGGTCAGTTCCTTGGACTTCAAGGCTCACTTTGAATCCATGCAATGGGAGGTTCTCGAAATCAATGGGCACGACCACCATGAATTGCGGCAGGCGATGGAACGGGCCACCCAGGCAGAGCGCCATCGTCCCTTGCTCATCATCGGACAAAGCACCATGGCCCAAGGAGCTGCCACCATGGAGGGTCTGGCCAAAACCCACGGGGAGCCCCTCCCCGCCGCGGAGATTGCCGCTACCAAAAGCCGACTGGGCCTGGATCCCGAGGCCTCCTTTGCGGTCCAACCCTCGGTTTACGAACATTTCAACCGTAGACTCAAGGATCTCAACGCCCTGGCGGCCGCATACACCCCGCCAACAACCCTTCCGTCGGTCCCTGAAATCGCTTGGCCCTCCTACGATACCGGCCAAAGCTTGGCAACCCGCGTTGCTTTTGGACAGGCCTTGGCCCAAATGGCCCCGCAGATGTTGGGGCTAACAGGCGGAAGTGCTGACTTGGAGCCCTCGAATAATACCGGGGCCTTTGCGGCTGCGGTTGGAGAGTTCACCCGGAATCACCGCAGCGGGCGCAACCTCGCCTTTGGGGTACGCGAATTCCCCATGGCGGCCATTCTCAACGGAATAGCCCTTTATTCCCCGGATTTCAAACCCTTTGGCGCCACCTTTTTGACCTTTTCGGATTACATGCGCAATGCCATCCGCATGAGTGCCATCCAAAAGGTACCGGTTCTGCATGTTTTTACCCACGATTCCATCTTTCTGGGGGAGGACGGCCCAACGCACCAATCCGTTGAACATATCATGAGCCTTCGGGCCATCCCGGACCTTTGGGTCATGCGGCCGGCCGATGCCCGTGAAACCCAGGCCTGCCTCCGATTGTGGGCGGCCCAAGGCCATCAACCGGCGGTACTCGCCTTGACCCGTCAGAACGTGCCGACCCTCGCCTGTACCGAAGGGACCCCCGAAACCCTGGATGCCAAAGTGGCCCAAGGCGCGTACCTAGCCTGGAAGCACGAAGGCTCGGATTCATCCTTGGCCCCGCTCTATGGCTACGCCACCGGGTCGGAGGTCGCCACCTTGATCAAGGCCTTCCAAGGCCTCGCGGAGAACGAAGGATCGTTGCGGCAACGCGAAATGCGGGTTTACTCGATGCCCTGTTGGGAGCTTTTAGATGAACAACCGGCCGCTTACAAGGCCGAAGTTCTGGGGCCCGCCCATGCCCGTCGCGTTTCATTGGAAGCCGGCGTTACCTTGGGTTGGTCCCGATTCACGGGGCTTGATGGCTTGACAATCGGCGTCGATACCTTTGGCTATTCAGCCCCTGGTCCTGAACTTGCTCGTCATTTTGGTTTGGAGCCTCAACAGGTGCAGGATCGAATCGCCGCATGGCTTAACAGCTCCCATCATCCTGCCTAAAGAAATTTTCGTCATGAAAAACCTATTCAGCCCACATCGTATTCTCCTCCTGCAGGCCGTCGCTCTTCTTGGATTGTTTTCGATGCTGACCTTGTCGGTCTTGGCCCAATCCAATCCCAGCCCCGGCAAACCCCAAACCAAGCCCATCTGGATTACCGGAGCCATCATCCACGATGCGGTCAACCCTCCGTACACCGGGGTCATCGGCTTTGACAAAGGCGAGATTATCTATGTGGGCCGTGGCACCGAAATCCGATTGGACGCAGCAAATTCCGAAATCATTGATGCCCGGGGTCAGCATGTTTATCCCGGATTTATCGCCCTCCACACCCTGCTGGGCTTGTACGAAATCGAATCCGTCCGCGCCACCAGGGATCATACCGAATCCGGCACCCTGAACCCCCATGTTCATGCCTTGATTGCTTATAATTCTGATTCAAGAATCGTCCCGACCATTCGTAACCACGGGGTCC
>RFPG01000056.1 GCA_009926245.1 Sphingobacteriia bacterium
TCCCCAAAGGCGTTCGCTTTTTGCAGACCAAGGCCGGGGCTTTTGATTGCATCAAAACCGATATCTTCAAGAAAACCATGTGGTTTCAATTGCGTCGTCGAGAAGCCGGTGGATCGGAGAATCCTACGGTGGCCCTTCACGTGGATCAGGTTCGAGAATTGCTAGACCAAATCCAAAAAGGCGTCGTGCCCGAAAGCCTGAGTGGATACGCCCCTGTTGAAGAAAAAACAACCGAGGCCGAGCCCGATTACGAGGTGAATGTCGGTGGGGGGTTGAATCGTTTCGACCGACCCAAGAACAAGAACCGCAAGAAAAAACGCAGCAAGCCCGCCAGCCCTTCGGCAGCGGTCAAACCTAGCGCCTCCTGATGGATTTCTCTGGTTGGCGATTCCCTCGTAGGAGTGCTTTGAGTCGTTTGCTGGGCATCGTGTTGGCCACGTCAGGATGCGTTCCATCCGCGGAGTACGATTCTCAAATCATGTTGCCCAGCGACGGCTGGAAAGAAAGGACCGCAGCGGTCTTTCGTTTTCATAACCAAGACAGCATCACGCCCTGCCGCCTTTGGCTCCAAATTCGCCACGAGGGAAATTATCCGTACCGCAACCTGCATGCGATTTGCTTGGTAACAGGTCCGGCGGGGGACTCCTCGGTCTGGAAAAGTGATATCACACTCACAGACTCCGAAGGACGTTGGTTAGGTCAGAGTGCCTTGGGAGATTTGTACACGGTGGTGGTCCCCGTACAAGATCGTTTGGTGTTGAGTCGGAAAGGGATTTACACCTTCCGCATTATGCAAAACATGCGCTTGAGCCCCCTGCCTTCGATCGCCGAGGTGGGTTGGAAAGTGGACCGAATTGAAACTACCGATTGAGGACGAATCGGTATTGTTCCGAACCAGATCCGCTCCCAAGAATCGCCATGTAAACTCCGCTGGGCCATTGGTCCATCAGCAAGCGTTCGATGGGTTCCGTAACCTGCTTTCGATAAACTTCCCGCCCGCTTTGGTCCACAACCCGAACCATGGCCTTGCCTTCCAATCCTTCGGTGGCCAGAAGTAATTCACGGCCCACCAGCTTCCATGCGGCTTTGTTGGGGGCTGAGATCAAGGTTTGGGTGGTTGAACTCGCTGTACTTGCAATAAAAGTCACCACCATGAGGGGCGCATTGGCCGGCAAGGTACTGAGCCGAATCCGCTGATATCCGGCCCCGGCTTGACCGTTGAGGTAAAAATGCCCATCCAAATTGGAAGTATCCCGAGGGGATAGGGTAAAATCAGCACTGTCCACAAAGGGTGGATAGCAAGAATTGAGATCGCAGATGGTATGCGTCCAATTGCTAGGGAGTTGACTGCCGACCCGAAGCCACCGCAGTTGAACACTACTTGCGCCCTGATTGACAACGCCGCTGTGGCCAACGATTTCAAATTGACTGGCATTCCCAGATGCTCGAATGGTATCGGCGGTGGTTAAGACAATTTGGGCTTTAGCAGAACTTGCCAGCCCTACGGTTGCCAGCCAAAACATAAACCAAACGGAAGGGGAAAAAGTGGCGAAGCGATGACCGCAAGAGAATAGGTAGGATTGCATGGTTGGGTAGATTGCTCCAAAATTAAGGGCTTGAAGGAGGGGATGCGCCAAGGAGCAGGCCTGCATCGGCAAAACTGAAATAGCGATGTTGGGCAAAAATCAAATGATCCAAGACTCTCACGTCGAGGTAACGGGCCGCCGACTCTATTTTTTGGGTCAGGGAACGATCAGCGTCGCTGGGTTGCAATTGACCGGATGGATGATTGTGCATCAGGATCAGACCGCAGGCTCGATAATCCAATACAAGTCGTAGGATAATACGGGGATCGGCCGCTGTGAAGTTGATTCCGCCTTCGCTGATTTGTTCAATGCCCAGAATACGGTTGGCCTGGTTGAGAAGAGCGATGGCAAAAATTTCATGATTCTTGTGCAGAAATAGATTTTTGCAATGGGTAAAGACATCCGCCGAGCCCCGAATCTGAGGTTGCTCTTCGGTTTTACTCTCCAAGCAACGCTTCCCAAGTTCAAGGGCTGCCAAGATTTTCACGGCTTTGGCTGGGCCGATGCCGGGTATCTGGGCGAGTTGCCGAACGTGGATTTGGCCCAAATGGCCCAATTGATATCTGCATAGCCCCAAAATCTTGCCAGCAAGGCCCAGTGCTGATTCTTTTCCGGTTCCGCTGCCCAGCAATATGGCCAGCAGTTCTCGGTCTTCTAGGTTGGATCGCCCTAGGTTGATGAGGCGTTCACGCGGTCGGGATTGTTCGGGGAGGTCCCGAATGGCAGGTTGGGACCGATTTGGAGGGCAGGTTTCCATGACCTGCAAAAAAAAGACCCGGCTCCGGGTGGAGTCGGGTCGAAGTGTTTCGTCAACGACTAAAGATCGGCGGACCTTAAGCGGCCAGGCTTGCAACCTGACGGGCCAGCTGTGATTTTTGGCGGGCGGCTTTGTTGACGTGTATAATATGCTTTTTGGCTAATTTATCAATACGGGAAATCACCGATGGCAGCATTTGACGAGCCTCCTCGGCCACCGAAAGGCTTTTGAGCCTTTTGATCATGGTTTTGGTGGTCTTGAGCTGATAACGATTGCGCAGACGACGGACGGCGGTCTGACGAATTCTTTTGATCGCGGAGGCGTGATTGGCCATGTTGTTTGATTTTGAGAACGGCAAATTTACAAAAAAACCTTGATAATCCCTAATTTTGACCTCACAAACTCCCATCTATGATTCGAACCCATTTTCCTCGCCCTCTTTCCGTCTTGTTGTCCCTACTCATAGGATCCTGGGCGGTGGTTTCCTGCCAGAACCCCCAAGCCAACCAAGAACAGGATTGGGCCTATTTTGGGGATTCCATCACGGTGGATGGGGCCATCGACGTATCGGAACTTCCCGATCAGATGAAAGGCAAAACCATGGCCGAACTCAAATTATCCGGAACCATCCAGGAATGCTGCCAAAAAAAGGGTTGCTGGATGAAATTGGATATGGGGAATGGGAAAACCCTTCGGGTTGGATTCAAGGATTATGCTTTCTTCGTGCCGCTGGAATCGGCCGGATCCCGCGTTGTGATGCAGGGCGTTGCGACCTACGATACCACCAGCGTGGAGGCCTTGCGTCATTACGCTGAAGACGGTGGCAAGACCGCCGATGAAATTGCGGCCATTACCGAACCCGAAATCGAATTGGTTTTTGAAGCCAGCGGGGTACGTCTCAAAAAATAAACGTGATTTTTAGAGCAATTTTCTGCCTCTTTTTGGGGTGGTCGGTGGCGGCTTGTCAAAGCGAAATTCAGGACGCATCCCCCAAGAGCGGGGAGAAACTTGTGGATTCAACCTGCGGCCCTGGTATGCAAGAGCCCAAGGCATCGCCCATGGCTGCAGCGATGCGGGCCATGGCAGACCAAGCCGAGGCCATGCGGGCCTGGATTGTCAGCGATTCGTCCAACCGTCCAGCTCGTCCGGCTTGGGCCAAGATGCCTTTTGAAGCCCAGCGACCGACGGATACCACGGTACTTGTCGAGGAGTTTTTTGAGAAGGCCCATGCCTATCACGAGGCCCATCGCCTAGTCGGGCAGCAACCGACGGCTCAGCATTTTGATGCCTTGGTCGCTCGCTGCATTGCTTGTCATCAATCGCATTGCCCGGGTCCTCTCAAGCGAATCAATCGCTTGATGATTGGGTCCTAAGGTCCGCAGTTCCTCCGACGAATCGTTGATAAACGATTGGAACCGATTGAATCGGCTGAACCGGTTCAATTTTGCCGGAAATGTTCTTGTTATCCAAGCCATCGCCTCGTTGTTGGGTTTTCATCGCGGTCATTCTAGGTGCATGCTGTCAAGGATTCGATGCCTATTCTTGGGGTTTTGCGGCCCATCGTTATATCAATGAGTCAGCGGTTTACGCGTTGCCTTCCCCGCTACGTGAATTTTTTGAATACCATCGTTCCGTCCTCAAGGACAGGGCGGTATCGGCCGATCAGCGCCGAGCTTGGGATCCTTTGGAAGCCCCTTGTCATTTTATGGACATGGATCGATGGGGCGATAGCGAGCGATTGGTATTGCCTCTGCATTGGGATAGTGCTGTTCAGTGTTATTCTGAAAAACTATTAAGAAGCCGAGGGATTCTGCCGTGGCATGTGCCCCGGGTGTACAGGCGTTTGGTTTGGGCCTTTGAACAGGGAAACCACCGCTTAATCCTCCGAACCGCAGCTGATTTGGGTCATTACTTGGCCGATGCCCATGTTCCCCTTCATTTGTGTTCCAATTACAACGGTCAAAACAGCGGACAGCACGGGCTTCATGCCTTGCTCGAAAGCCGAATACCTGAATACGTTGGAGACACCATGGCCCAAGTCTTGCGAAGGGCCCAACTGGTGAAGGATCCTGCGCATCAAATATGGCAAATCATGAACGATGCCTATGCTCATTTGGAACGGGTGTTTGATTGCGAGTGTCAATGTCGATCGCAGATCCCATCGCATGAGCAATACGCGCCCTTTCGTCGAGGTCATCGATTGTTACGCCAGGAATCCATTCCCTTTGTTCTGTGTTATCATCGTTGTCTTGGGGGACTGATGGGGCGTCAATTGGCATCCTCGGTGGCCCATGTCGCGGATTGGTGGATGAGTGCCTGGGTGGAGGCGGGTCAGCCGATGCTGAGGCCTGAATGGGGTGCTGACTCAAACAAGACGGAATCCATGGACGGGGAAGACGAGGAAGATCGATGGAAGGGAGGTGAAGGCGAAGACCATGAACCCTGAGAATTGGGAGGGTCGATGGGGGGTCAGGGTCGGATTTCCTCAACCCGAACCCGACCGATGCCTTTGGTGGGAATTTCGATCTGGGCAGCGGCTTTGGCGGAAAGATCAATGATATGGGGCGACTGCCTGGGTAATCGATCGTTGACGACGATTTCGACGGAACACCCGTTGCGAAGATGGGTGACCTTGACTCGGGTACCGGGGGGAAGGGTCTTGTGGGCGGCGCTCAGGGTGTTACTACGGTGTATTTGGCCTGAACTGGTGCGTTTCCCGTCAAATCGCTTGGCATAAACCGAAGCGGTCCCTACCTGTACGAGGGGTGTTTGATTGGGCTGTTCGGGGTAGCCCAACAGCAGTCCGATCCAGATGATAAGGTTCATCACAACGTAAGTTAGTAAAAAGCGTAGGCTTCTTGACAATTTTATCGGATTTTTACTTCATGAAATGGCCTGAAATTTTGCTGGGGGTGTATGTTCTTTACGCATTATGGAAGGGTTACCAAAAGGGCTTGGTCGGTGTTTTGTTGGACTGGGTGGGTTTATTGCTTGCCTTGGCGTTGGTTTATGCCCTGTTCTCGGGTGGTACCGCCTTCTTGGAAAAGTTGGTACCTCCGGCCATGATTCGAGACGGGGGGAAAGCCCTGGCCTTGCTTTTGGTGGTGGTGGCTGTTCGGCTGGGGCTTTGGGCATTGAGCAAGGCTTCGGGTTGGATGGCCCGCAAAATCGGGTTGGAATTGCCCTACCGAATAATGGGTGCCTTTCTTCAGGTTGGTCAGGGCTTGGTAATCTGGTCCGTTTTGGCAGCTTGGATCGCTGGTTTTGAGGGGGGCGAAGTCTGGTTTCGGAAGATGTGGCCCTGGACGGGGTGGCTATGGTTGGAATGGGGTCGTGGACTTTTGGCTATTTTTCCCTGAGCGTACCATGGACCGATTCTTGCTTTTGGACAACCGCGATAGTTTTACCTACAACTTGAGGGCTTGGGTTCTTAAGGCCGGCTATCAATGCCGTGTGGTGGATCATCATCAAGGCCCTGAAGCGTGGGAAGCGTGGTCTTGGGATGCCGCCATTTTGGGGCCAGGGCCAGGGACCCCCGCTAAGGCAGGCCGACTCATGTCTTTTGTGGATCGATACGCCGAAGAAAAGCCTTTGTTGGGGATTTGTCTGGGCCACCAAGCCTTGGGTTTGAAGGCGGGCGCTCAACTGGTCCATGCTTCGGCGCCTGTACACGGCAAACGAAGTTTTTTGCGTTGGGATCAGCCGATGTGTGATTTGTTTCAACACAATTACAACTCAAAGCTCACCCAATTTGAAGGAGGGCAAGTGATGCGCTATCATTCGCTGGTCTTGGACAGAGTTCCCGAAACCTACCAGCTTTTGGCCACCGCTTTGGACGATGGAACCATTCAAGCCATGCGGCACCTCAACAAGCCACTTTGGGGTTATCAGTTTCATCCTGAGTCAATTACGACCGATTCATCCCAGGCATGGCTTCAGCTATTTGTTGAAAATGCCCTGAGGCCTCAACCCCTTTCCCTTCCATCTTTTTATTAGCATCTTAGGTACCATGACCACGACCCAACTACTGGTTTACGCCAGGCCATCTATAAAGCACCAGCTAGCTGGTCTGCGGGCATTGCGCGATGCCGCGTCTCTCAAGGGTCTGGCTTTGCGCTGGCACCGTTCGTTGGAGCCTTTGGTGCGGGAAGAGTTAAACATTGAGAACCCTGATTTCTTTGGGCAGGCCGGTAGCGGTCCCGATGTATGGGGGGTTGAGGAACCATCGACCCTTGCCGGGGCCGCGATGGTATTGGTATTGGGTGGTGATGGCACCATGCTGGATACGGTTCCATTGGCAGTTGGGGCCCAATTGCCGGTTTTTGGTTTCCATTTTGGTCGCCTCGGTTTTTTGAGTTCGGCCGGAGGTACCGAAGATATTCCCCGGGCCTTGGAGGCCATTCGGAACGGAGAGGTATTGTTGGAGGAGCGTAGCCTCTTGGAATGCAAATACCCCAAGGGTCCTGGTCAATCGGGTTTGGTCTATGCGCTCAACGAAGTTGCTTTGCACCGAATGGGGGCCGGTCTCATGCGGGTTGCCTGCACCCTGGATGGTGAATTACTCAATCGTTACCAAGCGGATGGTCTCTTGGTGGCGACCCCAACCGGTTCCACGGCATATTCCATGAGTTGCGGTGGCCCTATCGTCCTACCGCAGAGTAAGGTGTGGACCATTACCCCGGTCGCTGGGCATCAACTGGGCATTCGGCCGGTGGTTGTGGATCAAAGCGTTCGGATCACCCTGCGGACCGAGACGGAATCCAACGGCGGTCCTGCCCGGTTGATGGTGGATGGGAAGGTCCTGGATTGGGCCGAACAAGGGCAAATCGACCTGGGTCTTTCCTCGCGACCCCTGCGATTGGCCAGGTTCAAGGGGTTTTCGCATTTGGATAACCTCAAAACCAAACTCCTTTGGGGCCTGGACCCTCGGGGTTAATTTCTGCATTTTTTGCGGTATTTTCGCCTTTTGGCTAATTTGTTTGGTATGAAAGATTGGTATTGCATTTCCCGAAGAGCCCTGCTAATCACCTTGGTGGGGTTCGGTCTGGTTCCGGTACAGGGACTGGC
>RFPG01000057.1 GCA_009926245.1 Sphingobacteriia bacterium
GATCTGGATATCACCGCGGTGGATCAACTCACCGGCCCCTTGATTGGTCGTCCCAAATCCGCCACTTTCCGGACCTGCGATGTGGTGGGTTTGGATACCTTGGTCAAAGTGGCCCAAGGGGTGCATCAACGATGCCCAGACGATGAATACCATGGGCTTTTTGAAATCCCGGCCTTTCTTCAACAAATGTTAGCCGAAGGACGCTTGGGCGACAAAACCAAGCAAGGCTTTTATCGCAAAACCAAAGGAGCGGACGGAACCAAAACAATCGAGGCCCTGGACCTACGTACAGGTTCCTACTCGGTCCAATCCAAAACCAAGTTCCCCTTATTGGACCCCATCAAGCAGGAAAATGACCTGCGCAAACGAATCAAAGCCCTTATCCAAATGCCGGACAAGGGCGGCGAATTCTTACGCCAAACCTTTGCCCGTAACCTACGCTACGCTTCCCTTCGAATTCCCGAAATCTGCGAGGCACCCTTCGAAATGGATGAGGCCATGGAAGCCGGTTTTGGTTGGGAATTGGGGCCTTTCGCCCTATGGGACGCCATCGGTGTCCGTGAGATGAGTCAGTTGATGACGCTGTATGGCGAAACGCCGGCCCTTTGGGTTACCGAAATGTTGGCCTCTGGGTTGGATTCTTTTTATGAAAACAAAGAAGGCGAACTCTGGTGTTACCATCCAGGTTTGGGACGCCGTATTCAGGTACCTCACCGGGAGCGGATCGTCGATCTTCAGCTGCTCAAACCTACCAAGGTCGTTTGGTCCAACAGCGGTTGCAGTTTAATTGACTTGGGTCAAGGGGTGCTCAATTTTGAGTTCCACACCAAAATGAATTCCATCGGAGGCGAAGTCATCGCAGGCTTCCGCAAAAGCGTCGAATTGGCCGAAAAAGATTTTGCAGGTTTGGTCATTTCCAATTCATCGTCTGTTTTTTCGGCGGGTGCCAACCTGGGGATGGTCTTTATGCTAGCGGCTGAACAAGAATACGATGAGTTGGATATGGCCATCCGTGCCTTTCAATCGTTTACCATGTTGGCGAGATTGTCCAAAGTCCCGGTGGTTGTGGCTCCCAAAGGCCTAACCCTTGGGGGTGGCTGTGAATTGTCCATGCATGCCGATGGGGTCCAAGCCGCTGCAGAAACCTATGTAGGTTTGGTAGAGGTCGGGGTCGGAGTCATCCCAGGTGGAGGCGGAACCAAAGAATTTGCCCTTCGTCTTTCGGATCGCTACCGTCAGGGGGACGTGGAATACAACGCACTCAGCCAGGTCTATATGAACATGGCGACCGCCAAAGTTGCCACTTCTGCGATGGAAGCCAAGGCCATGGGGATCTTCCGTGAAAGCGATCGAATCTCCTTGTTTGAGGACCATCGCATTGCCCAAGCCCGCGATTGGGTTTTGGAGATGGCGGCGGCGGGATACAACCCACCCAGCATGCGCCAAGACATCCGTGTACCCGGCAAGGCGGGGATGGCTCTGCTTCTGGCCGGAGTCAATGGCATGCACATGGGTCGCTACATCTCGGACCACGATCGCCTCATCGCCCAAAAAATGGCCTATGTTCTCTGCGGTGGTGATCTCTCCTACCCTCAACTGGTTTCGGAACAATACCTCCTGGACCTGGAGCGAGAGGCCTTCCTATCTCTTTGCGGTGAACGCAAAACCCTGGAACGTATTCAACACATGCTCAAAACCGGCAAAGCGCTACGCAATTAATTTTTTATCCACCAACGCGACGACGAACGAATTTCTATCCGATGAACGCCTACATCCTTACCGGTCTACGATCGGCTGTCACCAAGGCCCCCAAGGGGGGGTTTCGCTTCACCCGCCCCGACGATTTAGCCGCGGAGGTGATTCGGCAATTATTGGCCGGGCTCCCCCAACTTGACCCCGTACGGATCGACGAACTGATCGTTGGCAATGCGGTGCCGGAAGCCGAACAAGGCATGCAAATGGGTCGGATTATCTCGCTGCTCGCTTTGCCCAAAGAAGTCCCGGGTATGGTTGTCAACCGCTATTGCGGATCGGGTCTGGAAAGCATTGCCATCGCAGCCCAACGAATCCACTGCGGTATGGCGGACCTCGTATTGGCAGGGGGTGCGGAATCCATGTCCATGGTTCCGGTGATGGGTTGGAAAACCGCCTTGAACTATAACATCGCCCAAACCCACGGAGACTATTATACTTCCATGGGTTTGACCGCCGAAATGGTTGCCCAAGAATTCGGAATAACACGGGATGAACAAGACGCCTTTGCCATCTCATCGCATGCCAAAGCCGTAGCCGCTCTTGAAAACGGGCGCTTCAAAGCACAGATTGCGCCGATCCAAGTCGATGAAGTCTATGTAGACGAACGCATGAAAAAACAAAAACGAACCAGCATCGTGGATACCGACGAAGGACCCCGGCGGGACACTTCGATGGAAGCTTTGGCGAAACTCAAACCCGTTTTTGCCCAAGGTGGTACGGTAACCGCCGGCAATTCTTCACAGACATCGGACGGAGCAGCCTTTGTCCTTGTCGCGTCCGAACGAATGGTCCGCGAATTGGGTGTCGAACCCTTGGGCCGCATGGTTTCGTATGCAACCCGAGGTGTGGAGCCCCGGATCATGGGCATCGGACCGGTAGCCGCTGTTCCCCTGGCCTTGAACAAAGCCGGCTTGCGAATCAACGACCTAGAACAAATCGAATTAAACGAAGCTTTTGCCGCCCAATCCCTGGCCGTCATCCGACAATTGGATCTGAACCCCGAAATCGTCAACCTGAACGGTGGTGCCATCGCCTTGGGACATCCCCTCGGTTGTTCGGGGGCCAAACTCAGCTTGCAACTTTTGCATGAAATGCGGGATCGCAAGCAGCGCTATGGGCTGGTAACAGCCTGTGTTGGGGGTGGACAGGGCGTTGCCGGAATTTTTGAGAGTTACCACCCTTGATGACCCCTTTCATTCAGACCCCTAACAATCCATCCTGACTTTAGATACCTATCCCTATGAATTCAAAAGAATTACGTCGCGGTGGCCATTTTTTGGTTCACCATCCCGGTCCCGATGAAGTGTTCGTTCGCGAAGATTTTGGCGAAGAACAGCGCATGATGTTTCAGGCCGCAGCTGATTTCATGAAGTCCGAAGTGGAGCCTCATTTGCTTCGCTTTGAACAAGGCGATTATGCCTTGGTGGAGGAACTCATGCACAAAGCCGGGCAATTGGGTCTCTTGGGCCTTTCGGTCCCGGAAGAATTCGGAGGCATGGGGATGGGCTTTAATGTTTCCATGCTCATTTGCGAAGAAATTTCCAGCATGACTGGTTCGCTGGCCACCGCCTTTGGGGCCCATACCGGGATTGGAACCCTACCCATTCAATACTATGGTTCCCAAGCGATTAAAACCCGCTTTCTCTCCAAAATTGCCAGCGGAGAATGGATCTCGTGTTATAACTTGACCGAACCGGGTGCAGGATCCGACGCCAATTCGGGTAAAACGGTCGCTGTTCTCAGTTCAGATGGGCAACATTACGAAATAACAGGCCAAAAAATCTGGATTTCCAATGCCGGATTTGCCCAGGTCTTCATTGTTTTTGCACGAATCGAGGATGACAAAAACATTTCTTGCTTTGTTTTTCACAAAGACGATGTGCAGGGTTTGACCATGAACGCCGAAGAACACAAAATGGGTATCAAGTCCTCTTCAACTCGGCAGGTATTTTACGACAAGGTCAAGGTTCCGGCCGATTCCATGCTTGGACAAAGAGGGGACGGATTCAAGATCGCTGTCAACGTCCTCAACGCCGGTCGTATCAAATTAGCCGCGGCGACCAACGGTGCGGCCTTTAAGGTGATTGGCTTGATGAGCCGTTACGCCAACGAGCGCCAGCAATTTGGAAAGAAAATCGGTGAATTCGGAGCCATCCAAGAAAAAATCGCACGTTGCAGCGCCTTGGTTTATGCAACGGATGCCGCTTTGTACCGAGCCGGCGATGCGATCGAAAAACTACAGAACGCCCTACTGGCCGAGGGGAAAACCGAGGCCGAAGCCAAACTCAAAGGGTTGGAGGAATTTGCTGTTGAGTGTGCCATCCTCAAGGTTTACGGCTCCGAAGTCATGGCCTTGGTGGCCGATGAAGGGGTTCAAGTCTACGGCGGCATGGGCTATTCAGCCGATGCACCGATGGAGGCGGCCTACCGCGATGCTCGAATATCCCGAATCTACGAGGGCACCAACGAAATCAACCGGATGCTCATTGTTGATATGATGTTACGAAAGGCCCTCAAAGGCCATGTGGACCTCTTGGGACCGGCTCGCAAAGTGGCCGCCGAACTGATGGAGATTCCCGATTTCGGAGCGGACGAGCCGGAGGGTTTCTTGGCCCCCGAGACCAAGATTCTGATGCAACTCAAAAAAGCCAGTCTCTTGGTCGCCGGTGCGGCGGTTCAACACTACGGGACGGCCTTGGCCGAAGAGCAAGAAGCCCTCATGCGCATGGCCGATATGGCCATGGAAGTTTATGTTTTGGAATCGTCCCTGCTCAAAACCCAACGACTAGCCGCTCGCCTATCCAACGAAGAAAACGAGCTTAGGGGCCTTCTTGCAACCCTCCAAGCCCATCATGCCGCCGAAAAATGCCTGATGGCGGGAAGAGAAGTTATTTTGGGATTGCCAGAAAACGATGAGCAACGCATGATGCTCATGGGGCTGCGTCGATTTACCAAAACCCCCTCGGTGAATCTCAAAAGCATCCGAAGGAAAGTCGCACAATATGTGTTAGAACAGGAGAAATACCCTTTTTAAACCAGGGTTTCACCCCAATCCGAATAAACCAGAGGGATCACCACGATTCCTAATCCACCAAGAGAAGACGACCGCGATAAGTTCGACCCTCCGAGGAACTGAATTCCAGGGTATAAAATCCTCTGGGATAGGCTGTGAGGTTCAATTCCAGGGGCAAGGAGTCCGTCACGGAAAGGACGATCCTACCCAAAGGGTCCTTCACCTTGAGTTGACCTGCCAAGGAAGTCTCCTGTCGCGAAAGGCATTCAACCCTGCACCGACCCATGGAGGGGCTCGGATAAATCCCCAGTTGGGTGGACTCCCCCTTTGGGTCTTCGACCGAGGCCATGGCCTGGCCTTGCAGCCAACGATAGGCTTGTTCAAATTCTCTCCGCCAAAACCATTCGGCGTGCTGCCCATCCGAACGGATCACGGTATGGACAAGACCCGTTGGAAAACCAGCTTGGACCAAGGCATCTTTGAGTTGCTGCACTTGGGCGACCATGGATGAAGATTCCAACGCCCCGGCCATCACATAAAAGCGAACCGGCCAACGATAGCCCTCCAGCGAGGGTTGCTGCATGATACGATTATCAAACCAAAGGCTGGGGCTGAAAACACCGGCCCTCGAAAAAACTTCTTGGTAACGGACCGCTGCGTACTGAGACAGAAATCCCCCCATACTGGATCCCCAAATCCAGGTTCCGTTCCGGGTACTATCGCTGCGATAATGCGCATCGATGTAAGGCTTTAGGTATTGAACAATAAACTGGGCATACGCATCCCCCTGCCCCCCACCGTATTGGGGATGAACCCACGGGCTGTACTCGTTGATGCGCTGCGATCCTCCGTTGTCGATTCCCACGACGATCGCCCCGTAATCACCTCCGGCAAAGAGGCGACTCAAACATTCATCCACCTCCCATTCTCCCGCAAACGATGTTGCCGTGTTAAAGAGATTTTGTCCATCGTGCATGTATAACACCGGATAACGCTTGTTGAGGGCCGTTTGGTAATCCGGGGGCAAATACAACCATATTCGGCGGTATCGGCCCAGGGTTGGCATGTAGAAGGTATCGGTCAGAATTTGTACCTGGGCATTGGCCGTTCCCCCTGTGCCTCCACCTCCACCACTTCCGCTGTGCAAATCTTCCCAGCTCAAGACTTTGAGTCGAACGGTATCGCCGTTCCCGTAGGAGTAGGTTCGATTCGGTCGAAAGGTCCCGGATGCATTCCCTTCAACCGAGGCCCAAGAACCCCGGGTCAACTTGAAAGAAAGGGTTCCGGAACCTGGGGGCAGGGTCAGCATTCGGGTTGAATCTGGCCTCCAAGTCAGCACGTGCGCTGCAGACCCTGGATTCCAATTGTTAAAGGAACCCGCCAAATAGATGGTGGAACCTGCCGGGGTATAAGTCGGAACCGAATCCAATACCAGGTGAAGTTGACAAGACGCGTTGTAGCAACTGCCCAAGAAGCTTAGAAGCAGCCCCAGTTTCTTGGAACGTTGACCCCATCCACGTCCCCAAAAGCAAGTTATCATGGGAATGAAATTATTGAACATGCAAGAGATTGCACCCGCGCGGTTCCGCCCCCTCCAATCGACCCAACAGCTCCAAACTACCGTCCGGCAAGCACCGACCCAAATCTCGGATTTGAATAAACGAAACGCTGTAGTAATTGGCCGGATCAACAATGTTGAGACCACCAATCCCTCCGGCTTTCTCCCATTCCAAGGGATTGTCTGTACGGTAAAAACCCACACCCACCATGGGCGGGAAAACATATCCCACCCAACGCGTTCCATCCAGGCGATAGGCCTGGGATCCCAATTCGGTCATACCGTATTCGCCGCCCAAGCGGATGGACGGGCCCAGGGCCTGCCGCCAACATTGCCGACGTTCCTCTTCTGTCCAGATCCGTTCCATCCCCTTGGAACCACCCGTCTCGATAAGTATGTCGATGGGATCGGTCACCAAATCCGTGTCTTGAATCCATTCCAAAAGTGCATGGGGAATCCCCCAAGCCAGGACCGGACTTTGTTCCAATTGAGCCCGTTGCCAATCCCGCGTGAACGCGTTGTAATCTTTGTTATAGAATGTTCCTTGGGCCAAATCCGACGCCTCCATGTAGAAAGCCAGCATGGCCAACAAGGAAGATTCCCCACGGTCCATGTACGATGGCAACAAAGCCAGCAAAGCCTTTCCATTCAAAGGCCCCAGAATGGTTTGAGCAAAGTCCAGAGAACGTTCCCAAACCAGGTCTGGATAAGCCATGGAATGGACGGACCGACGCTGAACACCGGCGCTGGTACCGCTGCTTCTAAAAAGCTGACGCATGCCGGGAGGGGGACCCCACGCCAGCTCGTGGTCCTTGAAGGCTTCGATGGGCAAAAAGACCAAATCCTCGGGGTAGCGTATGGCCGATGCATCCGGCTTGACTGCCTCCACAAATTTCCCGAAAACAGGGATTTCCTGCCTTTGACGGTGAAAAAGGTCCATAATGGCCGCGCATTGTTGATCCGTCCAACCCG
>RFPG01000058.1 GCA_009926245.1 Sphingobacteriia bacterium
GTTCAACTTTCTGAATTGCATGCCCAAAACGATGGGCTCACCACCCTCATTGTGGACCCCGAGTCCATCTACCGGGAATTTTCGGCCTCCCGCTTGGATCCGGTGGCCTTGAGGGACTATCTGCGCCATTTACGCCAACGCTCTTTGGACAGGGGCTCCCCGACGCCAAACCCACGTTACCTGCTTTTGATGGGTTCAACCTCCTACGATACCAAGAACCGAGCCACCAACCAGGTCAACCATGTGCCCACCTACCAAAGCCCCAATTCTTTTGACCCTTTGAACTCCTATTGTTCCGATGCTTTCTACGGATTGATGGATCCAAGCGAAGGGGCCTTTGTCGAAGGGGGCGGGGACCGCATGGATTTGGGCATTGGACGCTTACCCGTGCGCACCGTGGAGCAGGCCGATGCCTTCGTGAACAAAATCCGAGAATACATGGACCCCAACAACCGCGGGGATTGGCGCAACGAATTGGTGTTCTTGGCCGACGACGAAGACTACAACGTCCATCTCAACGATTGCAATGAATTGGTTCGGCAAACCGAAATCAAATACCCGCAGGGGATTGTGCGCAAACTTTTTATGGATGCCTTCCAGCAAGAAAGCCGGCCGGGGGGCGCTCGCTACCCGGAGGTGAACGACCGTGTTAATCGGGCCATGGAAGAGGGCTGCTTGGTCTTTGCCTACATGGGACACGGTGGGGTCAATGGTTTGGCCGAAGAGCGTGTCATGACCCTTCCGGAAATCGATGCCTGGGATCACCCCGGACGCTATCCTTTGATGGTAACCGCCACCTGCGAGTTTGCCCGATTTGATAACCCTGCCGTCCTTAGTGCTGGGGAGCGGGCCTTGCTCAACCCGCGGGGTGGTGCCATTGCTTTGTTAACCACCAGCCGGGTCACGTTTACCAATTTTAACCTCAACCTGTCGTCCCGACTTTTTCGCGATCATTTGTTTCGCAAAGACTCTTTGGGACAAATGCTCCGGCTGGGTGATTTGTACCGCGAAGCGGCCAATCCCGAATTGGGAGTGGTGAACACCCGCAATTTTGCATTGTTGGGGGATCCGGCCCTGCGCTTGGCATTCCCAGCCGCCCAGATTGCAATGGATCCCCTATCCGATACTCTGCGGGCCTTGGAGGTGGTGGATATGGCGGGTGCGGTTTTGGACGCCACCGGAGCCGTCGACAGCACCTTTGATGGACTCTTGAACCTGAGCGTCTTTGACAAGGCCGCCACCTTGCGGACCAAACAAAACGACCCGGTTTCTTTGGCCTTCGAATACCAAGAATTCAAAGATTTGATATTCAAAGGGCAGGCGACCGTCAACGCCGGTCGATGGCAAACCCAATTTAGGGTCCCCAAAGACATTGCCTACGCCTACGGTCCCGGTCGGGTGAATGCCTATGCGGTCCGTGATGAAGCGAACCTGAACGAGCACGGGGGCAACGCCCTCGATGCGGCGGGTGATCTACGAGCGTTGTGCATAGGCGGTAGCGCTACGCAGGCCTCTTGCGATACGGCCGGACCTCAAGTCTGGATGAGTCTCAACGATACCTTGTTCCGGAACGGGGGAACGGTCGGTCCCACCAACGATTTGATCATCCGACTCCGGGATATCGACGGCCTTAACACCACCGGTTCCGGTATCGGGCGCGAAATGCAATTGGTTCGCAACGGGGATTGGGCCGGAGCCCGTACCCTGAATCCGTATTATCGGTCGGACCCCAACGCCTACCAAAGCGGGCGGATCCGTTACCCTTTGGAAAGTCTGGAACCCGGATCCTACACTTTGCAGTTTCGGGCCTGGGACGTGTGCAATTATTCCTCCACGGCCCGCCTTGATTTCAGGGTGAGCAATGGCCCGGCCTTGGAAGTGCAGCCCCTATCGATTTTCCCCAATCCATGGGTGGGATCGCAGTCTGCGGTGGTTGAAATCAACCACAACCGCCCCAACCGCCCCATTCAGGTGCGCATGCTGGTTCACAACCTTAGCGGACAGAACGTTTACCAATCCCAGACCACCCTTCAATCCACGGGCAATTACATCCGATTGGAGGGTTGGGAAGGAACCCACGAATCGGGCCATCCACTTCCCAACGGGGTTTACATGGTGACGGTTGTGCTGGATTGCGAAGGCGAACAAGGCATTCGCCACGGGCGCATTGTTTTGGCGCGATGATAGGACGGGCTCTTTCTATCTTTGGGTCGCCTAGGTACGATAGTTTCTTGTCCAGCGTTCATTCTATTTCTTCCTTGACCTATTTTTTAACCTCCTTTTTCGGATTCTACAACCACAAAACATGCCTTTGAACTCCCCATCGCGGCTTTTGAGCTGCACCGGCTTTTTGACCTTGGTTCTTGTTTCGCTGCTATTGGGCGGGATGGGTACGTCCCTTCAGGCCCAAATCACCCCCACCCAGCTGGGGGGTGGAGATCTCAACACCATCACCACCGCCGTTCCCTTCTTGATGATTTCACCGGATGCAAGGGCCGGTGCCATGGGGGACGTGGGGGCCGCTACGAGTCCCGATGCCAACTCCATTTATTGGAATGCAGCCAAACTTTGTTTTGTGGACAAAGGCAGTGGGATGGCCATGAATTACACGCCGTGGCTTCGCAACCTGGTGCCCGATGTATCCTTGGCCTATTTGAGTGCCTACAAGCGTTTGGATGACTTGCAAACCGTGGGGGTCTCCATGCGGTATTTTTCGCTGGGGGATATCAACTTCACCGATATTAACGGCAATTCCTTGGGCTCCTTTAATCCCAATGAATTCTCGCTGGACGGGGCATACGCCCGCAAATTGAGTGATTTTTTTAGTGTTGGGGTCGCTTTGCGATATGTTTATTCCAATTTGGCGGCTGGATTTGATCCCAACAATCAGTTCAAAGCCGGGCAATCGGTGGCCGGTGATTTGTCTTTTTATTACAACCGCGATCGTCGCCTGTTTGGGCGGGACGGAAACGTAGCCTTGGGCCTCTCGCTCAGCAATATGGGCAACAAAATGTCCTATTCCGAATCCGGTAACACCAGTTTTATCCCCACCAACCTACGCCTAGGGACGACCTTAACCTCCGTCATCGATCGGTACAACAAGGTTTCGGTTTCCTTTGATCTTAACAAATTATTGGTGCCTACCAACCCCGTCTATCTGCGGGATTCCTCGAATCGTATTTTACTGGGCGTTGACGGTCGGCCCCTGATCGCCCGCGGTGAAGACCCCAACCAGAAGTCCGTGATGGAAGGGATTTTGGGCTCCTTTGGTGATGCCCCCGATGGTTTTCGCGAAGAACTCAGAGAAATCAACCCCTCCATCGGAATTGAATACCTTTACAATCAGGTATTTGCATTGCGTGGCGGCTATTTTTACGAGCATCCCACCAAAGGTGGAAGGCAGTATTTCACCGCCGGCATGGGGTTGCAGTACAATGTGTTCAACCTCAATTTTGCCTACCTGATTCCGGTGGGCTCTCTGCAGACCAATCCTTTGGCCAATACCCTTCGTTTTTCGCTGCTTTTTGATTTGGGTTCCTTGGGCAAAAACAGCGACGAATCACCCGCCATCACCGACTAGTCCACTCTCAAAAAGGGATTCTCCCTTTTTTCGATGCCAATTTGGGTGCTTTCTCCATGGCCTGGGTACACGATGGTGTTTTCGGGCAAGGCCCATAGGACCCTTTGGATCGAATCCAACAAGGTGGCATGATGTCCCCCCGGGAGATCCGTGCGACCGATGCTGCGTTCAAAAAGCACATCCCCGGATACCAGGATTTCTTGGTCTGGGATATAAAAACAAAGGCTTCCGGGGGAATGCCCCGGGGCTTCGAGTAGTTCCAGGTCGGGACCCGACCAGGTCAGCCGTTCCCCTCCGGCGAGGAAGAGGGAGGGGGCAGGAGAGGCTTCGGCTTCGACTCCAAACAAGGGGGCATAGGCCACAAGGCGCTCGAGGTCAGGCAAATCCAAACGGTGCATTTGGGGTTGCAAACCGTACTCTCGGGCAACCCAGGCGTTCCCCAGGACGTGATCAATATGGGCATGGGTCAATAACAGCCGGGTTGGCTGAAGCTTTCGCATCTGAATAAAATCCCGAAGAACCGCCTTTTCCTGGGGGGTGGAACAACCTGGATCGATGATCAGGGCCTCCCCTTCGGCGCTGCTAAGCAGGTAAGTGTTGACGCCAAAGGGATTAAAGGTAAAACGATGAATTTCGCAGTGAGTCATAGGGCCAAATTACTTAATTTTGAGGACGATGCCCTTCGCAAACCTCCTGCCTTTTTTTCAATCCAAGCGGCCTTGGCTGTTCGCGGCCTTGTTGGTTGGTGGCTTAGGAGCCTTGGAGGCCAAAGCCCAGGTTCAATTGCAATTGACGCCTTTTGGAAGAAACCAACGCCAGGAAGGTACTCCAACCTGGAAGGTATTGGACGCAAAGGGGGATCGGGTCTATTTTGATCAACCCCTGGACAGTATCGCACGCTATGTGGCCCGTCTGCTACCTGGATTAACTACCGGTCTTGAGCAACAATTGAATGCGCAACCCGAGGAGCCCTATCAAATTGTATTGTTTCAAAGCCGCAATGACTTGTATCAAAGCAATTTGAACAGAGAAAAATATTACTATAACACAGGTTGGAATTTTCCGGCAACCGGCAACAAAGTCCCGGTTTATGCGTCTTATTCCACCGAAGAAATGGTGGAGCAAATCCGGGAGGGAATCGTTCGTGTTTTGGTTGCAGAAATTCTTTACGGTGGCAATTCTTGGCAAAGGATTCAAAACCAGGCCTTGTTGGTTTTGCCATCTTGGTTTACCGATGGATATGCCCGTTACCGGGGTGCTGGTTGGAAAGGCACGATGGACCGCGACTTACGGGCTTGGTTGGTCCAACGACCGCGGGCAGGTTTTGGAGACTTGGTTCGTAGCCGGCCGGATTTGGCCGGTGTGTTGTTTTGGCATCGTTATACCCAAGTGAACGGGCTGGGTGGAACGGCCCGGCTCTTGGCGATGGCCCGTTCGCATCGGCAGGTGCAGTCGGCCTTTCGATCTCTCAACGCAGTTACCTACGGGACTTTTGTACGGGGCCTTTTGGTGGAATGCCGCAACGAAATTGCGGTGGATTCGGTGTCGCTGCTTTCTGCCAAGGACGTCCTTTCCTTGACAGGAAAAACCTATGGTCGTTTGGGTCCTGTTCGATCGGACGCCCGGGGCCGTCACCTGGCCTTTGGGGCGTATCACCGAGGTCGGATGTCCGTCTACACCTACGATCGAAGCACCAAGGAAACATCGCGACTGTACCAAAGTCCGCCCTGTGGGCCGCCGGGGGTGGATGATTATCCCAAAATGGCTTGGCACCCCGGAGGCAATCGCTTGATTGTGGTGATGGCGGGGCCTCAAGGTCCCCGATGGATGGTGTTTAGCCGCAACAGCGAACAGGTTTGGATGGTTGAAGAGCGCCCGGTGCGCGGCATGGAGATGATTCAATCCCTTGATTGGTCGCCGGACGGCAAAACCCTGGTGGCTTGTGTCCGCTCCAAAGGACGCTCCGGGCTTTGGACCTGGTCATCGCCCACGGCCAATCCTGTGCTTTTGTGGGCTGATAGCCTGGAGAAATACGATGTCCGATTTGTTCCCGGTTCGCAGTCCTTGGTTTATGTCGCCAAACTCCCTTACGGTTTGGAGGCCCAGGACCGTTCAGGATCCAAAGGTGGCTGGAATGGCTTGTTTCGCTTGGATCGAGCCATCGGGAGCCGTCCGCAAGTCCTTTTGGGGGTGGATACCGAAACCATTTCTTCTCCTTTGCCATTGGGTGGAGGGACTTTGATTTGGCTGTCCGATCGAACGGGCTACCTCATTCGTTACCGGGGGACTTGGGAGGGGACCAACCTCGTAGGTTCACCTATGGCGCCTACGGCGACCAGTCTACGTTGGCACGAAGGTGGGGCCTTATCGACCGGCCTCTTGATGGGTCCGGACCCCAGTCCCAACGCCTTGGTTTTGGCATTGCGGGACAAAGTGGATACCGCCCGTTGGGTTCCCGGCTTGTTGAAGGTCGATGAATTACCTGTCACGGCCTGGCGTCGTCAGGAAAGGGAGCGATTGCAGGGCGAGGGGGGTGGTTTTAGGCTCGCCTTGGACGAAGTTCGACCCGCCAACCTGGGCTTGTTGGGTCCGGTTCGAGAGGTAGGTGAGGAGGCCAGGCCCTTGCTCCCGGATCATACCGGTGGGGATTGGTTGCCCGGTTTTGAGCCCAATACCATTGCTCGAATTGCGTCGACCCTCTTTGCAGCCAAGCCCAAAACAACGTCCACGGTCCTCAAATCCAGCCCCTATGTCAAGGCTTCCTCCATCGACCATGTGAGTCTACAGGCCGGAAGCACTTTGTTGCAGGGCCGAATGCCCCTTTTGTCTGCAAGTCGAATGCACACATTGCATGCAAGGCCCGGTGCCGTGGTGAGGGTCGGTTTATCGGATTTACCCGAAGATCGTAACCTCTCAGCCGGTGTGATGATCCTCCAATCGTTGTCTGATTTTCAATCCTATTTGCTTTACGAGAATTTGAGTGGTTTGGTCGATTGGCGTTTGATGGGGGTTTATTCCAAACTCCCAGCCAGCCTACCAATCGTGGGTGGTTTTAGCGGCGGTTCGGGTTCGGTTAATCCCGCGCAGGTTTGGGAGGTTTATGGGTCCTTGACCCGGCCTTTGGGGGTTTATTCTGGGGTTTCGGCGACGTTTGGTTCGGTGTTATCGCGTGAAAATCTTCCATTGAACCCGGATTTCCCCAAAGATAACGGGACTTTAAGTCATCAAATGACGGGCCTTCGTTTGGAATGGATGACCGATCGAAGCCGACGTTCCTCCGGGGTCTTGTGGAAAGGTTACCGAGCCAAAGTTTTTCATGAATTTTATTTAAGCTCCGGGACTGCAAGCGGTTCTGGAGCGCTCTTTGGTTTGGATGTACGTGCATATCAGCCACTTATAGGAGGTATGGTCTGTGCGAGCCGCTTGGCTTTTCAGCATTCAACGGGTGCCCTTCGGGCCAATTACATGGTGGGCGGCATGGAGCAATGGCTGATGCCGCGCATTAACGGGGATATGCCGGTACCTCCTTCGAACCAGGTTTTGCTGAACGGCTTGGCAGCTCCGGTCCGTGGCCTTCCGATCAATACCATGAATGGGTCTTCGTTTGTGGGTGCAGGGACCGAGGTGCGTTGGATTCCAGCGGCCATGCGTGCGGCTGTTCCAATGGGCTCAGAATTTTGGAGGAATTTTCAGCTCGCCGCTTTTCTGGAT
>RFPG01000059.1 GCA_009926245.1 Sphingobacteriia bacterium
GCCCTGCTGACGGTGGGGAATTCTTGTATTTGGCCTACCGGCATTTTGGTCGAAAAGCTGGTGAAAGTTCCGAAGGGGTGGAGGGGAGGCAGGGCAAACATCAGGGCTTTTGGTGGACGGTCCTCAGCATTGAGTTGATGGACTTGGCCTTTTCGGTGGATAATGTGTTGGTGGCCGTCGCTTTTGCGGACCCCGGCCTGCAGGCCAGTCCTGAACAAAAGCAAGGTGCCTTGATCTTGCTCTATTTTGGGGTTTTCATAGGTATCCTGGCCATGCGTTTTGTGGCCCAGTATTTTATTGGGCTCATGGAACGCTACCCTCGTTTGGAGCACTCAGCCTATTTGGTCATCGGAATTCTGGGACTCAAATTATGTTTGGGCGATTGGGTTGCGGTCCGGGCCGGCGATCTGCCCATGATAGGCTCGGCTTTGGGCCATCCCGAAGCCGGTCATTGGGCGGATATGGGCTTTTCGATGCTCACCTTGGCGGTTTTTGCCTGGCCGCTCCTGGTCGGTCGTCGTTCGGCGAGTCGCAAAAACCGTTCGGAGGTCTCCTAAGACTTTTAGGCTGTGTTCAAAGGTTTCTCATAAGCTGGGCTAAAGGAGGGATTAAAATTGTTGCTGGGAGGACAGGGAATTAAACATGAGGCCTACCTTAGGGTCCAATAGGCTCAAAACCAATGTATATGATGAAAATTCGCCTCTTTTTGCTCCTGAACCTGCTTTTGGTAGGTTGGGCAGGTGCCCAAGTTTCTCCTTCGATGCGTTCTCAGTTGATGTTAACCGGTCGCGTTGTGGATACCGCAGGCCTCGGGGTCGTTGGAGCCCAGGTGATGGTCTGGGATACCGCAGCCCAGCCTTTTGTTTTTGGTTATACCTCCACCACCAGCAACGGTTTTTATTCATTGCGTGTTTTGGGACGGGCCTCCGGGACATTGCGAATGCGCGTTACGGACTGTTCCGGCCAGGTTTACTTGGATTCGGTGGTTTACAGTGGTAGCAACGCGTTTACCCGCAATTTCACGGTGCAGTGTCGGATTCGTGTCCCCAATCCACCGCCTCCACCGCCCTTGCGTCCTTGCAATGCTGCCTTTTCGTTCCGTCCTGACACGGGCTTGGCCGTTCGTTTTGCCCCGGCCGTTGTGGATACCCTTTGGACCTACCGATGGTCCTTTGGAGATGGCAATCTTTCAACCCAAGTCTCTCCAGCCCATACCTACGCTTCCGGTGGCATGTACACCGTTCGTTTGGTCGTGACGCGTTTGGCGACTTCGGCCGGCGCAGCCTGCTCCGACACCGAATCCCGAGTGGTCAATGTGCCCATGCCCCCTCGTCCACCGATTTCCAACCCTTGGAGCATTCCTTGCAATCCCCGTTTTGGGGCCAGGGTGGATAGCACCCTTACGGTGCAATTTCGCTCGGTCATGCAGGATACGACCGCGCAATATTCTTGGAATTTTGGCAACGGCGCCACATCAAACGGACGCAATCCATCCCATACATACAGCGCTGCAGGTTCCTATGTCGTTGTCTTGGCGGTATCCCGACCCGGCAGCACCCCCTCCACCTCCTGCACCGATACCGCTTGGTTGCGGATTTCCGTTCCAGGTTACCGCCGCCCCCGCATGATCACCAATCCCCGACCTGTACCACCTCCATCTCCTTGCCAAGCCCGTTACCTTGTAACAACCGATACCCAACCTTTGGGATATGTGTTCTCGGTTCGTCCTGCCATGGCTCGAATGACGTATGCTTGGAGCTTTGGGGATGGTACCACGGCCACCGGTCCTACGGTTCGTCACACCTACGCATCGGCAGCGTCCTATACCGTTTGTTTAACCGTGACCGATACGGCCGGGGCATGCACCTCTACCCGCTGTGATACCTTGGTGGCCAGCAGCTTGCGCTCATCGGGCGGGGGCATCGGTGCCCCTCGACAGGCCTCCACCGCAACGTCTTCAAGCATTGCCCATCAGAGCCTGGAACTTTATCCCAATCCAGTGCGCGAAACATTGCACCTGGTCTTGGGTGCGGGTCAAGGACCTGCTGTTTTACGAATCATGGATTTGACCGGTCGGGTTATCCTAACACAGTCCTTCAAGCTGGGTTCTGCAACCCAACGCGAATCCATTGCCGTCCAAGACTGGCCCCTGGGAACCTATGTTCTCACCCTGGATCGGGAAGGCAAGCGCGAATACCGCCGTTTTGTAAAACAATAAAAACACAGCCCGCAATGTCCAACGGGCATTGCGCAATCTCTACCAAAAAAATCAAGGGCCAATCCGGATGGGTTGGCCCTTTTTGATTTACAAAAAAAAACTAGTGGTCTCGGCAGGAATCGAACCTGCATCTTAGGTTCCGGAAACCCACATACATCCGTTGTACTACGAGACCTTGAGCCTTGAAAGAACAAAGCCGACTATGGGTCGGCTTTGGGGTTGTAGCGGGGGCCGGACTCGAACCAGCGACCTTCGGGTTATGAGCCCGACGAGCTACCAACTGCTCTACCCCGCAATAATTGGACTGCAAAGATACGATTTATTTCTTTGCTCCCCAAATTATAGACGATATTTGTGGCCGATGATGCGTCTGGGGGTTTCCTGGACGCCTTGGACCACCTCGAATGAACCCAAACGACCCCAACCACCCCGTAACGACCGGCCCGCAGGCGGCCTTTGGCCCTGATTTCAAAGCGGGTTTTATCAATTTGTTGGGGAAACCCAACGCCGGCAAATCCAGTTTGTTAAACGCCTTGGTAGTGGAACCCCTTTCCATTGTCACCCCCAAAGCCCAAACCACCCGGTCCCGTTGCCTAGGTATGTTGCAGGGGGAGGGGTATCAGTTGATTTTGGGGGATACCCCAGGCTATCTCGAGGCCCGTTATGCCTTGCAACGAATGATGACCCGCAGCATCGAAACAGCCTTGGAAGATGCGGATGCCCTGGCTTGGGTTGCTGATTTGCGGGATGATCCGGGTACCGAATCGTTCTTGCCTCGTTTGTTGCCGCCTACCATGCCCATCTTGTTGGTGCTCAACCATGCCGATACCTTGGATCAAGCTGGCAGGGACCAGCAGATCGCGTTGTGGCAGCAGGCCTTCCCCGGATTGCCGACCCTGACCACCTCTTGCATCAGCGGCGAGGGGGTGGACGCCCTGCGGTCTTGGATGTTGGAAGTTTTGCCGGTGCATCCCCCGTATTTTGATCCGGACCAATTAACGGACTTAACCGATCGCGTGATGGCATCGGAATGGGTCCGTGAACAGATTTTTTTGAAGTATCACCAGGAAATTCCCTACGCATCCCATGTTGTTACCGAGTCATTCAAAGAAGAGGAGAGAATTCTCCGGATTGAATGCACCATTTACGTGGAGCGGGACAGTCAAAAAGGCATTGTGATCGGCGCCAAAGGTTCGGCTCTCAAAGCGGTCGGAACGGCGGCTCGGCAACAAATGGAGAAATTTTGGGGAAGACCTGTCTACCTGGGCTTGCATGTCAAAGTCCGAAACGATTGGCGGGATGATCAGCGTATGCTTAAGTACTTTGGTTATACCGCCGAATAAAACAATTCAACCACCAAGACCATGAGCCGTATTGTCGCTATTGTAGGCCGACCCAATGTTGGAAAATCAACTTTGTTCAACCGTCTGACCGGATCACGCAAAGCCATTGTGGACGATGTGGCGGGTGTTACCAGGGATCGTCACGGTGCCATGGTGGAATGGAACGGTCAAACCTTCACGTTGATCGATACCGGGGGCTTTGTGGAAGGGAGCGAGGATGCCATGGAACGGGCGATCAATCGTCAGGTCAAGGCCGCCATGGAGCAGGCAGATTTGTTGTTGATGATGGTCGATGTTCAAACGGGGATCACCGACCTGGATGCCGAGTTGGCGGATCAACTGCGTCGCTCTCGTCGGCCGGTGATTTTGGTGGTGAACAAGGTGGACCACGGGGAACGCCTGCCCATGGCGGCCGAGTTTTATTCCTTGGGTCTGGGCGAGCTCTTCAACCTTTCATCGCAGACGGGTTCGGGCACCGGGGAATTATTGGACGAAGTATTGCAGCGTTTGCCGGCGGCCCAACCAGAAGCCGAAGAAACCGCCATCCCCAAGGTTGCCTTGGTCGGCCGACCCAACGTGGGTAAATCCACTTTGCTCAATGCCTTGATGGGCGAGGAGCGAAGCATCGTTTCAGAAGTCGCGGGTACCACCCGGGATGTTGTACACTCGGAACTCAAAGCGTTTGGACATCATTTCCTGATGATGGATACCGCGGGTTTGAGGCGCAAAGCCAGGGTGGAGGAAGATATTGAATTCTATTCGGTCATGCGAACATTGCGTACCCTGGAAGACTGCGATGTCGTGGTTTTGTTGGTGGACGCCCGCGATGGACTGCAGGCCCAGGACCTCAGCATTTTTCACCTAGCTCAAAAGCATCAAAAAGGGATTATCCTGGCGGTGAACAAGTGGGACCTGATCACCAAGGACCACAAAACCATGGACCGCACCCGGGATGAACTCCTGGCCAAGACGGCTCCCTTCAACGACCTGCCCGTTCTCTTTATTTCTGCCCTCGAAAAGCAGCGTTTGATCAAATTGTTGGAGGAGATTGCGGCCGTTGCAGCCCGTCGCTCCCACAAAGTATCCACCGCGCCTCTGAACGAATACATGCAGGAAGTCATTGACGCCTATCCACCGCCTGCCTACAAAGGCAAGTACATTCGGATTAAGTACATCACCCAACTCAAGACAACGACGCCCACCTTTGTTTTCTTTTGCAACCTGCCCCAGTACATCCGCGAGCCTTACAAGCGTTACTTGGAGGGCAAAATCAGGGCTCGCTACGATTTCAGCGGGGTCCCGCTGCAATTGTACTTTCGTCAGAAATAAGGCGAACGTCTGGGGGACCGTATATTATTATGGACATATTTAGCCATAACCAGTCGTCCAAAAATCATCTCCAGAGCCTGAATTCGCTGTTTTTCAAGAAAAGTTGACAGTCATTCAAAAAAAATGGACAAAATATTTGGAGCGAGCGTTGAAGGGACGTACTTTTGCCTCACTTAAACCCCCATACAATGAACAAGTTTCTTGCAATGTTGATGGTTAGCGCTACCCTGTTCGTAGTAGCTTGCAACAACGCCGCTGAGGAGGCTCCTGCTGAAGAGGCCACCACCGAAGAAATGCCAGTTGAAGAGGCTGCTCCTGCTGCCGACACAACTGCTACCGACACCACTGCTGCAGCTACACCTGCTCAGTAATCGGACCTTCACGATTCGAAGCCATCCCTCGGGATGGCTTTTTTTTTGCCTTAAATTTTGGAGTGGCTGCTTTTCCTAACGTTTTGATTCCTCCTGACGTTATCAATGCAAATCCATCCATGGAACTAATCCAAGGCGCAGGCCTGTCGAACAACCGGGTCGTTTTGGGCGAGGACTTGCATATAGACGGTATGACCAAAGAGGGTTCGGCCCAAATGAGCCTTGAAAGAGGCGCGTAAGGCGTCCCAATCCGCTTTATCCATGGACTTGTTTGGGAGGCTGGGGGCCTGTTTTTGGACCAGGGCCTTGGCGGAACTTTCAGGCCACTGGTAGGAAGCCAAGAAAGAGGAGGCACCTTGGCGTTTAATACGTTGGGCTTCTTCTGTTTCGGCCATGCGCAGGGCTTCTTCGGCCAAGGCACCCGATTCCATGAGGGCGATATGAGCATCGGACCAGGTCGTGTATCCGGGTTGAGCCCAATAGTCCGGCGCGATACCTCCACTGTCCGTGGATAGGTCCCCGTTCTGGCTGGGACGGTAGGGGGTCTGGATGCAGCGACCACGCGGGGTATAGTACCTCGCAACGGTCAGGCGAATGGCAGACCCGTCCCCGCGTTCAAATTGTTGTTGAACCAATGCTTTGCCGTAGGAACGCTGACCCATCAAGCGGGCCCGGCGATGGTCGTGCAGGGCGCCCGCCAAGATCTCGCTCGCCGAGGCCGATCCCTGGTCAATCAACACGACCAATTCACCCTCTTCGTGGAGGCCATCGCGCGTTGTGTAGTAATCACGGCGTGGCTGGTGATAACCTTTGGTATAGGTGACCAATTTTCGTCCACCCAAAAATTCATCGGCTATCGCAACAGCCGACTCCAAAAAACCTCCCGGATTGCCGCGGAGATCCAACAGCAACCGATCAATAGGGCCCTCCTTGCGCAGGCTTTTGATGGCTTCGCAGAACTCACGGTGGGTTTGTCCTCCAAATTTGTTAATCCGCAAGTGGGCGATGCCTGGGGCCGGGCGCCAAGCCAAATCAACACTTTTGATTTCAATGCGCTCCCGCACGATCACATATTCAAACAACCGCGCACCGGATGGGCGGTAAATGGTTAGTCGAACCTTGCTACCACGGGGCCCGCGTAGATTCTTGAGCACCCATTCGTTGGTCAATCCGCTGCCGGGTAGCGGTTGGGCATCGATGCGAACAATACGATCCCCGGAACGAATCCCTTGGCGTTCGCTGGGTCCCCCAGGCAAAGCCGATACAACGCGGATGCTGTCGTTGAGCAGGTTAAACTCCACGCCAATCCCGTCAAAATTCCCTTCCAAGGCCTCATCGGCTGCCTGCTTCTCAACGGGGGGTAGATAGGTCGAAAAGGGGTCCAATTCGCTAAGCAAGGCTTGGGCGGATACGGCTTCAAGGGAATCAAAATCCAGGGAATCCACATAGCGATTTTGGACCAAATCGCGGATCCAATTCATTTTGGAACCTTGTTCACCGTTGGTACCCCTGCCGACCTGCAGAAATATCCCTCCGGCCAGGCCAAGGGCCAGCCACCCAAAGCGACTCATCAAAATGGAAGGACGGAGGCTCGCTTGGGGGGTGCGGAGCAAGGGGTCGCGGTTGTTGGGGTTCGCTTCGATGGGGCGGAGGTTAAAATCGTTGTTTTTCCAAAGGTAAGCGTCGCAGGCCGGGTGCCTGTGCATTCTACCTTTGCAAACATGATGGGCAGTCAACACATGTCGGATGCGGCCACCAACTCGGGAGGCTCTTTAACGGAATCCGCCTCCGAGCACCGGCACTTGGAACGCATGGGTTTGGCCGAAATTCTGGAAAGGATGAACGGTGAAGACCAAAAGGTGCCGTTGGCGGTGGCCGCTGCGCTCCCGCAGATTCAGGCCCTGGCCGAGGCCGTGCTCCGTGGCATGAAAGCCGGCGGGCGATTGTTTTACTTAGGCGCCGGAACCAGTGGGCGTTTGGGGGTGGTCGATGCCAGCGAATGCCCGCCCACCTTCGGGG
>RFPG01000060.1 GCA_009926245.1 Sphingobacteriia bacterium
TTCCACTCGAATTTCGGTGTGGACCTCCGTTTTCCTTCTGCTGGTAGGGACGGTAGTTTTCTTGATGTTGGAGCAACAATCCGGGGGAACACTTCTTCATCACCGTGGGTTTTATGCTTGGGTTGATGCTTTTTTTGCCTCGGCATCCGCCAGAACAGCGGGCTTTAACACCTTGGATGTGATGGCCTTTGGCGTGCCAACCTGCCTGCTCATGATTTTCTTGATGTTCATCGGCGGAGGGTCCGGCTCGACTGCGGGAGGGATCAAGACCTCCACCTTTACCCTGTTGGTATTAGCTGTTTGGTCTACGATTCGTAACAAAAGACAATTGGAATTGGGCGGTCGTTCCATCCCTTTTGATCTCCTCAACAAGGCCTATACCATCTTCTTTTTTTCGGCCTCCTATGTCTTTGGCTGCACTTTTGTTTTAGCTGTTTTGGAACCCACGATTCCCATACTCGACCTGGTTTTTGAAGAAGTGTCTGCCTTTTGCACCGTGGGCCTCAGCCGGGGTCCCACCATGGCCATGGGGTCGGCAGGTCGAGCTATTCTGATGTTATCCATGTTTGTAGGTCGGGTCGGCACTCTCACCTTGGCCTTTGCCTTGGCTTCCAAAAGCGAGAACCAAAATTACAGTTACCCCAAAGCCCACGTGCTCATCGGTTAAGAAAAGCGAGAGCGATGGGTTACGATTGGCGAATGGCTTCAACCGGATCCATGCGACCGGCTCGGACCGCCGGCAAAACACCTGCGATCAAGCCAATCAACGCCGATATCACACAGGCGGTGGCTACATTTTGCCAAAGCAGGACCAATTTCTGGTCCATCCACGCGTTGACAATCAAAACCGTCAGGCCAACCCCGAATAGGCCCACGATGCCCCCCATCAAACTCAGGACCACCGATTCGATCAAAAACTGCAAAATGACAAAGGAACGCCGGGCGCCCAGAGCCATTTGGATACCAATTTGGGGGGTCCGTTCGTAGACCGATACAAACATGATGTTGGCAATCCCAAAACCGCCTACCAACAACGAAAATCCACCGACCAACCAACCAATGATCCCAAGGGTGGCAAAGGTGCTTTGGAGTTGATTGGCGATGAGCGAAAGTTGATTGAGCGCAAAATTGTCTTCTTTGCGGGGGGATAGCCGGCGTATGGCCCTCATGTGGCCCTTCAATTCAGCTTTGAACTCGGAAGCAGGCACGCCCGATCCCGGTTTGGTGATTAAGAGAGGATAAAAATCTTCAAAACGACTGCCCTTGGTTTTGCGTAGCCATTGCAAAGGCAGAAGTGCGACCTCATCCAGGCTGGTATTGGCTGAATTGTTCCCTTCCAATCGGACGACACCGACCACCAGGGCCTTTTGGCCCATGGCTTGGATGCTGCGTCCAATAGCTAGCTCGGAACTCCCAAACAAATCCTTGGCCAATTGAGCGCCCAAGACCACCCTACGAGCACCGGCAGCCGATTCAGAAGGCTGAAAAAAACGCCCTCGCTCCAATTCAAAGGATCTCAGCTGGGGGTAATCGTGGGATACGGCATAGGCCTTGACCTGATTGCGGACGCGGCCTGGGGCGGTGATCTTCTCCAATTCCAGGTCCACCATCATGGCCACTTTGGCCCGGTTGCGGCTGCGTTGTTGCAATTCAACAAATTCGCGATAGGATGGCTGGGGCCTGGCCATGTATTTCCACCAAGGGTATTCGGAATTGAAGCCCCAGGGCCACTTTTCGACATAAACCACATCGTTTCCCAGATTGGCAAGGGAGCTACGGATCTGCAATTCCCAAGAGTCCACCAAGGTAAAAACCGTGATAACCGTGAAAATTCCGATCGAAATCCCCAACAAGGACAGGAAGGTCCGCAAACGATTGGACCAAAGCGAAAAAAAGGCCATCCTGGCCCCTTCTCGAAAGGGAAACAACCCCATGCCTGTTTTTGAAACTGGACCCTGCAAAACGATTCGGATTAACGCCTCAAGTTTACATTATCTTTGGCCTTTCTTCCCAAAAAACACCCCTGCCCTTGAAATTATCCGAATTTAAGTTCGAGCTCCCCTCCAGCCTGATCGCTGCCCAACCGCTGCCCAACCGGGATGATTCTCGGATGATGGTGATCAATCGCAAAACCCAAACCATTGAACACCGGCAGTTTCGGGATATCCTGGACCTGTTCAGCGAAGGCGACAGCCTGGTTTTGAACAATTCCAAAGTATTCCGGGCCCGCATGTATGGCAATAAAGAGAAGACCGGCGCCATGATCGAAGTCTTTTTGCTAAGGGAACTCAATGCATCCATGCGCATGTGGGATGCCTTGGTCGATCCGGCCCGGAAAATTCGGGTTGGCAACAAGCTTTATTTTGGAGAAAACGACGAGTTAATCGCCGAAGTGGTGGACAATACCACCTCCCGCGGCAGGACCATTCGATTCATTTTTGATGGTGATGACGAGGGTTACCGCAAAGCCCTCACCACCTTTGGAGAAACACCTCTGCCCAAGGAAATGGGCAGGGAGGTACAGCCCGAAGACGAGGAACGCTACCAAACCATTTTTGCCAAGAGGATTGGGGCTGTTGCTGCTCCTACGGCCGGCATGCATTTTAGCAGGGCGGTTCTCAAGCGCATGGAATTGAAAGGAATCGAAACCCCCGAAATCACATTGCACGTTGGTCTCGGTGTCTTTAAACCGGTTGAGGTCGAAGATCTGACCAAGCACAAACCGGAATCCGAGTTCTTTGAGGTGGATGAAAACGCGGCCCAAGTCATCAACCGCAGCCTCATGAACAATCACCGGGTCTGCGCGGTGGGAACCACCACGCTTCGGGCCTTGGAAGCTTCCATGTCAGCCGGTCGCAAAGTCAAACCGACCACCGGTTGGACCGATAAGTTCATGTTTCCTCCGCATAACTTCCAGTTAGCCGATTCCCTCTTGACGAATTTTCAATTACCGGAATCCACCTCCTTGATGATTGCCTCTTCTTTTGCAGGTCAAGATTTTTTGCGCGAAGTCTACCGCGTGGCCATCAGCGAAAAATATCGTTTTTTTGCCTACGGGGACGCGCTGCTGATTCTTTGATTGCGCGGCTGATTCTCATTGTAGATGCTGCTCATTCGCTGATGAAGCTGCTGATTCTCTTTTGAATCCCTTGTTACCTTTGTTTCGATCGTAGCCCTCTTAAATTTCTTCATTATTCACTATGGAATGGTTGGTCTCCTTGTTAACCCTAACAATCCTGGAAATCGTTCTGGGAATTGATAACATTATCTTTATTTCGATTCTAACCGATAAGCTCCCGGCCGTGGAGCGTCGCAAAATTCAGCGCCTCGGCTTGCTCCTGGCCCTTGGATTCCGAATCATTTTATTGTTAAGCATTAGTTGGTTGCTCGGGCTTACGGAGGCCCTCTTTACCTTAGGACCTTGGTCCCCTAGCACCAAAGATTTGGTCCTTTTGGGCGGCGGACTTTTCCTCCTCGCCAAAACCACCTCCGAATTGCATACCAAAGTCAATCACCTGGAGCACCGAGGAGATCACCCCGACGAAGCCCCCTCCAAAAAGAAGAACGCCAAAGCCGGGACTTGGCTGATTGCCCAAATTGTTTTGATTGACATGGTCTTTTCGTTTGACTCCATTTTGACAGCCATTGGCCTCAGCGATCAAATCCAAGTGATGATTGCCGCCATTATCATTTCGATGGGCGTCATGCTTGCTCTAGCAGATCAAATTGGGCAATTCATCCAAAAGCAGCCTTCCCTCCAAATTCTGGCGCTCTCCTTCTTGATGCTGATTGGCTTTATGCTCCTGGTGGAAGGCTTCCACTTTGAAGTGCCCAAAGGTTATTTGTATTTCGCTTTGGCCTTTTCGACCACTGTGGAACTCTTGCGTCAACGCTTTGAGCGCAAGCAACCCAATTCATAGAAAATCGTCCCGCATTCTGAGGGACCGGATTTCCCCGCTTAGTACTCGTCTTCGTTAAAAAAGAAATCGTCCTTGGTCGGATAATCCGGCCAAATTTCTTCAATCGTTTCGTACGGTTCCCCGTCGTCTTCGAGTTCCTGTAAATTTTCGATGACCTCCATGGGGGCACCTGACCGAATGGCGTAATCGATCAGTTCCTCCTTGGTGGCAGGCCAAGGGGCGTCTTCGAGGTGAGATGCCAATTCGAGCGTCCAATACATAGGTAATTTTGAATTGTAGGCAAAGATAGACGATTCGTGCAACCAGTCAAGTCCCCCGTGCAGGGTTCCACAAGGTGGCTTCGCAACCCCTGGCGCGGAGTATATCCCGGGCCAGGACAAAGAAATAATCCGATAAGCGGTTCAGGGTGATGATGACCGGGGCCAGTCGGTCGCCCTCCTCGGGAAGGGCCTCGGTTAAGGCCACGGCTTGCCGCTCAGCGCGGCGGCAAACAGTGCGGACGACCTGGCACATCGCCGAAACCGGATGCCCCCCGGCCAAAATAAAATTCCGGAGAGGCGGTAACCCGGCGTCCATGCGGTCCATTTCCAATTCCAACGCCGATACCAATTCGACCGGGATGGCTGGTAGTTTCCAGGTCTGGACCTGCAGCGCATTTTCGGCGGCCAAATGGGAGCCCAGGGTGAATAAAGCCTCTTGGATTTGGGTCAGGAGGTTCCGGTAGGTTTCCATGCCCTCCTGCTCCTTGAGTAGGCCAACCCAAGCGTTGAGTTCATCGATGGTTCCGTAGGCCTCCAGCCGGGGGTCCGATTTGGAAACCCGTTGTCCTCCAAGCAAGGAGCTTTGACCAGCATCCCCGGTTTTGGTATAAATTTTCATGCAGGATCGTTCAGAGGCGATGGCGTAGTCGAACCAACGCGTTGGGGGTTTTGGTTTTGATCGGATTCGACCACCCCGTCTTTGAGGCGGACCATTCGGTGGGCATGCCGTGCGATATCTTCTTCGTGGGTTACCAAAACGATGGTATTGCCCAGAGCATGAATCGTAGCAAAAAGTTCCATGATTTCGATGGAGGTCTTGGAATCCAGGTTGCCGGTGGGCTCATCGGCCAAAATCAAGGAAGGTCGATTGACCAATGCACGGGCCACCGCAACACGCTGCCGTTGCCCCCCGGATAACTCGTTGGGTTTGTGCGAAACCCGATCTCCCAGACCCACTTGATTCAGAACTTCCAGCGCTCTTTCTAGTCGTTGGGCCTCAGAAACCCCGGCATAAATAAGTGGCAGGGCTACGTTATCCAAGGCCGACAAGCGGGGCAGCAGGTTAAATGTTTGAAAGACGAATCCTATTTCTTTGTTACGAATCTGCGCCAATTGATTATCGTTCAAACCAGCAACGTCTTGGCCGTTGAGCCAATAAGACCCAGCGCTGGGAGAATCCAGGCAACCAATCAGATTCATCAAGGTGGACTTCCCCGAGCCCGATGGCCCCATCAAGGCCACATACTCGTTGCGCTCGATACTCAAATCCACCCCACGGAGGGCGTAGATGGTTTCTTCCCCCATTCGGTACAATCGTTGAATTCCCCGAAGGGCGATGACGGTGCTATCCTGAATCATCCGCCTGATTTCTTGAGGACTTTGGGGACCCGGAAATAATCAGAGTCCTTGGATGGGGCGTTCATGAGGGCCTCCTCATGGCTGGTTTCGGCGATGATCCGATCTTCACGGGGCGCCAAGCCGTTTTCGTTCATGTAAACCAACGGAGCAACCCCTTCGGTGGGGGCCTGATCCAAAACCCGGGCGTATTCCAGGAAACGATTCATGTCTTCGAGCATGGCATCGGCCCGATTCGGGTCCCATTCCAAACGGGCCAGATGGGTGATGCGCTCCAGGGTTTCAAGGTTGACCTTCATGTGCTTAGCGTTGTATGGGCGGTACGATGGGGGCGGTACGGGATAAATCTTCGGCAATGCTATCAAAGCAACGATTGCGCAGACTCCTTTCGTCCGTGTTGAGCTCGGTAACGTTCAAAGGTTCCAACAACCGAACCCGGCACAATCCGGGACGCAAAAAATGATAGGGGCATTCGGGGAGTATTTTCCACGTATCGGGTAAAGATACGGGCAAGATCGTAGCCCCTTGTTGAAGAGCCATCGCAAAGGGTGAAACCCGGAAAGGCGTCATTTGGGGGGCCTGCCCCAAAATCCCTCCCTCTGGAAAGACGACGACGGCGGAACCGCGGGTCCAAAATGCCTCGGCCCGCTTGTAGGCCTTCACCGATCCTTGGGCCGAACCGCGGGGGATAGCAATGTCCATGGTTCGAAAAAAATGCCGAAAAAACGGAATGCGTAGAAGTTCAGACTTCGCTACAAAATGCAAATCCAGCGGAAGTGCGGCGGCCAAAACCGGGATATCCAAATAAGAAAAATGGTTCGCCACCACCAGGAGTCTGCTGGAATTCAAAGGCACCTCGCCTTCCAATCGAATGCGTATACCAAACAAGACGGCGATGCTGCGAGCCCAAACGGCGCGCCACCTCAGCGCCCATTTGTAGCGACGAATGTCGGCCATGCACCAGCGAAAAAATGGATACGATACCCCAAAAAAGAGGCCAAAGTAAAGCAAACACAGGTAGGCCCTGAAACGGTAGTAACCAAAACGCCACGGGTATTGTCGTATGCTTTGGTATAGTTCGTCGGCGCTTTGGGGAACAGGGCCTGAAAGGGGCATCACGGGTCAAGATAAGGCGCCCACCCCGTATTTTGCACCATGGAGAATAAGATCAAAGTCGTATCTGGCATTCGTTCAACAGGCCGCCTGCATTTGGGCAATTACCTGGGGGCCCTCCGTCAGTTTGTGGAGATGCAGGCCCGCCACGATTGTTATTTTTTTATTGCGGATTACCATGCCCTGACAACGCACCCGGAACCAGGCCTGGCCGGTCAACGGGTCCACACCGTCTTGGCCGAATACCTGGCCGCTGGCTTGGACCCGGAGCAATGCACGCTGTATGTTCAAAGTGATTTGCCCGAAACAGCCGAACTCTACCTTCTGCTCAACATGCATGCCTATGTTGGTGAATTGGAGCGCTGTACCTCGTTCAAAGACAAGGTCCGCACCCAACCCAACAATGTCAACGCGGGCCTGCTGACGTACCCGGTGCTCATGGCTGCGGATATTTTAATCCACCGCGGCCAAAAGGTTCCGGTTGGCAAAGACCAGGAACAAAACCTGGAAATGGCGCGAAATTTTGCCCAGCGGTTCAATCACTTTTACAAGGTGGATTGGTTCCCAGAGCCTCAACCCTATCGAACCTCTCAAAGCAGCGAACTCATCAAGGTTCCCGGCTTGGA
>RFPG01000007.1 GCA_009926245.1 Sphingobacteriia bacterium
AAATCCCCCTCGTTCTCCCGGTCTTCATCGTCCACCACCACAATAACGCCCCCGCGGGCAATCGCTTCTATAGCCTCTTCGATGGTGTTCAACATGTCAGGGAAAGGGTTTGTTTCCGCAAAAATACGGCCCTGGCCCTACCATCGCTAATTTGGGAGCGTCAAAAGAACCCTTTTCCTTGAGCCTGACCGCCGCCACCCACGCCGTTCCAAACCCCTTGGACTCCGGGGCTCTACTGCCCGAGCGTCGCCTTTTTGACCTGGCCTGGGTTCTTTTTGTGGCCTCCATCCCCTTGTCCAAAGCCGTGGGTTCCCTGGCCGAAGCCCTGATGGCTTGTTGCTGGCTGGCATCGTTGGGCCGAACTGGCCAAGCCGCCCGGTTTTGGGAATCCTGGAAAAATCATCCTGTGTTATGGGGATTCCCCGCCCTTTATTTGATGTTCCTGATGGGGGGGCTGTATTCGGAGAACGGAGCGGAAACCCTATGGGAACTCAATCAAAAACATTACTTTTTGACCTTGCCTCTGATGCTGGGCACCCTAACCCCTTCCACCAAGGTCATGCGGCAAGCCTTGCTGGGATTTGGGGTGGCAAATCTCTTGGTCGCAGGGATGATTGTAGGAATTGTTGCGACCGGGCAACCGTGGATGTTGGGAACCCCGCAAATCCCTTCGCCCCTGGTGCAACGTCCTCGGGCCTCCCTGTTTATCGCCTTGGCCTTGTTGGGCCTCCTCAACGATTCCATGAATCGCTACCGGGCCGGGGAACGAGGGGCCTTGGGTTGGTGGATTCAGGGCCTCGCCTTGACCCTGCTCTTGGCAGGGCTCGTTTTGCTCAAAGGGCGCGTGGGTCAGGTCGGTCTTTTGGGTGGTTTAGCCTGGATGGCTTGGAAATCCTATACCGTTGTTAAACAGCGAGTTTTGGCATTGAGTCTCTTGGTGTTGTTGAGCCTGCTGGCATGGAATACCTTGGAATCGGTCCGGCAACCATTCTTGGAAGCCATCCATGAAATCCAAGAAAGCCAACAAGGTTACCCCCACAGTGAACCGGAATTTTCATCCATGGGAATGCGTTTTACCTATTGGAAAACCTACTTGGATTTATGGATGCAACACCCTTGGTGGGGGGTTGGCACCGGGGATATGGTTCCGATGGGTCGCCAGCTCTTTGAAAACCATCCCTTGGAAATTCCTTTCCACCGACCGCACCAACAATGGTTGGAATTGGGAGTTCAATTGGGCCTACCGGGGGTGGGACTATTGGCGTGGGCTTGGTGGCTGTTGTGGAAGCATCGCCCCATACAGGATCGAAGTTGGGTAGAAGCCGTGCATTTAATTTTTGCGGGGAGTATGTTCCTGGATTGCACCCTGAGCACCCAAGCGGGTATCAGTGCCTTTATGGCATTGCTGCTGGCCTTGCACTTTCAGGGAAGGGGAACTGCGGTCGATTATGGGGGGGATCCATCCAGCGCTGACCCATCAGTGGATCAATCCAGCGACGCCCATTCAAAGGCCTGAGCCAAGGCCTTCCAGGCCTTCACCGGGTTTTCTTCAAATACAGACCCCATGACCACCCAGTCGGCACCGGCCTGACGCAAGGCCAGGGCCTGCTGAGGGGTCCGAACCCCACCCCCTACCACCAAGGGACCATCGACGACCTGCCGAACCGCCTCCACCATGGCCGTTGGAACCGGATGCAAGGCACCAGATCCGCAATCAAGGTAGAGGACTTTGAGTCCTAACTGGCTTCCAGCCAAGGCCGTGACCGCTGCAATATCGGGTTTGTCGGCGGGGATGGGCTGGGTCTGGGTGATGTAGTGGGCGGTCGTTGCCTTTCCCCCATCGACCAACATGTAACCGGTTGGCAAGATGGTCAGACCCGTGTTGCGAAGCAAGACAGCCGCCTGGACATGTTGCCCGATCAGGTATTCGGGGTTGCGTCCAGAAATAAGGGACAACAAAAGCAGGGCATCGGCCTTGGGCGATACCTGCAGCATGGACCCAGGGAAGAGGACCACGGGCAGCGTCACAAATTCAGCCAACCAATCCAAGGTGTCTTGGTAGGCGGTGGAGGTCTGTAGACTCCCTCCTACCAAAAAGCCCTGTACCGGACCCCGGTCCAAATCGGGAAGCAGGGGTGCCCAATCCAGAGGACGGAAGCGATCCGGATCTAGCAAGACCCATATACCCGGTTCCCCGGAATTACGCTGGCTTAGGTTAACTTTGGAGCAGGCCATGGTTTACCCAAAGATACCTTCTCCAGCCCCTTTAGGCACCTTAAAGGCGGCGTTAAGGCAGTTCCTAATCCTGGTGACGGCCTTGTTCACCCTATCGGCCGGTGACACGCCTTCCTTGCGTTTGGGTTGGCAGGGCCTTCCCAAGGAGTTCAGGAATGCCGATGATTGGAAAATCGCCGGACAAACCCAGGGAGGGCTTTGGTTTTATCTGCGCTCTCGGGGGCAGCATCAATTGGAATGGAGGGACCCCCGTAATCAATTCCGCAAACGCATCGCGTTGCCCGCTTACATGGTCAGCAATGTCTTCCTCAAAGTGATCGAGACCGGTGGCAAAACAACCCTGCTTTTTGATCTTTTTAACTCGGAGGGCGGAGAGCATGGGTTTTTTGGGGCGACCCTGCATCCGGATAGCAATACCCTGGGGCAACCCGTTTTGATAACCGAGGTCAAAGGCCTGGGCAATCGGGATCCAGCCAGGTACCAGGTGATGAGCGACCCCCTATCCTCGGAGCTCTTGATTTTGCATCAGACCCTTCGATCCCAAGTCCTTGAAATCCATGCCACGGTGCTCAATCAAAACCTGGAAGTGGTGGACACCCTCCATCATCAAGTCCGGGGATTTGGGGAGAACCCTTTTCGAGATCTTTATTTTGAAGAATGTTACGATTTACGGAGGGTGGGTCCCCGACGCGTTGGCTTGTTGTTTGATTTCAAAGACCAGGCCCGGGATCGCAAGGCTCCGCAACAAGGCATCGTCCTGTTGGATTGGGCCCAAAAGAAAATCCATTCCTTTGAACTCAAAGCACCAACCGTTGCGACGCAGGTTTTGGAAATTGCCAATGGAGGGGGCAGTGACTCGGTGCTGATTTATGGTTTTGCCACCAACCCAGGGAGCCGAACCCCCGTGGCCATTCTGTGTTATGGTTTTCGTTTTTATGGAAAGGAGCCCTATCCCCTGGATGTGAAGGTCACCCCGCTTGGGGCCGATTTTATTCGTCAAAGTGAACGATTTTCCAATGTTAGTAGGGCATCCAATGTTCGGCACCTCCCGGAATTGCATTTGCAAACCCATAGCGACCGCTCGGTGACCCTGGCCTGGCGTCGCAGGTATCGCAGTTCCGAAACCATGGTTCAGTACACCCAGGGAATGCCGATTTATCGGGAGATTGTTCGCCATCATGCCGAGGAATGGATCTTGACCCGCTGCAATCCCAAGGGCGAAATACGTTGGAAACAACTGCTGCCTATGAATTTGGTCATGCAGGAACCCGGTGAACAGCTCGAAAGCGTAAGTCTGGTCCTGGGATCCTCGGTTTGGTTAACCGGTTACCAGACCCTCAACAACCGAACCCGACCCTTTGCCTACCAAATCCAAGCCGACGGCGCCGTTATCAACGGAGATTTGGAAGGACGACTGGACGATCTGCTGGTTACCTGGAGCCGCCCCCTCAGCGCTGACCCCAACACCTCCCTCTTCCCCAGCAGGCGCGGTGGCCGTGAAGGTCTTCTCTACCTCCATCAACCGAATTCATGATTTCGCTTTGGTTTTCCCGGCTCTTCGCCCCTTGGAATTATCTACTGGCCGCCCCTGTTGCTGCCATGCTTTTTGGGTGGAGTGCATGGCAGGGTCCCCGCATGTGGGCCCTTCCTTGGGGGGGCACCACCCCGGTTTCTGCCTGGATGATGGCGTTGTTATGGGGGCTTGTTGCCACGGTCGTGGTGGTGACCGAACGGTTTTTGCAGAATCGCCTCAAAGCAGGGGATGGCAACGGGTTGGGCTTTTTAGTTTGGGTCCTTGGGATTTGTTCGATGGACGCCGCAAGTTGGCCTTGGGCCATGATCGTGGCCACCCTGAGTTTGGCCCTATTTACCTTGGCATGGTTGCATTTTCAAAACCAAGAACACGGGCTATCCCTCTTTGGGGCCGGGTTAGCAGCCGGATTCGGCAGTTTGTTCTATGCACCTCTTGGTGCCTTGTTGTTTTTTGGGGTGGTCGCCTTGGGATTTTGGCACCAAAAGTCACTTCGAAGGATCACCATTCTTTTTTTGGGGATGGGTTTGCCTTGGTACTTTGCTTACGCCCAGTCCATTCTAAGCGGGGATGACCTTGCTTTGGCCGGTTTAATCGGGTTGAACCCCGCTTGGCTTTTACCAAAAACCGCAGGTGGAATCTTGGGCTGGGATTGGTTGTTTTTGTTGGGTTTGGCTTTTGCAGGGCAATGTTCGCGTTGGCTTCAACCTGCTGAATTTCAACCTTTCATGCGGACGGTTTTCTCCCAGGCCTTGTTTCTGTCGGTGGTTTTGTTTCTGTTTTGTTGGCTTATCAACATGGACCCTTGGGTGCTGTTAGCGGTATCCGCCCCGGTCTGGTCCCTTTGGGGAGGTGCCTATTTGCAATTTCGGGAGGCTCCTTGGATCAACGATCTTTTGGTTTTGGTCTGGCTGGTTCTATGGATCCAAAAAACTTCCTTCTAATCCCCTAACATCGCACATGAATCTCCAAACGGCGCATGTTCATCGTCTGCTGACCTAAATTTGAGCCCTTTCCCAACCTATTACCCTCATTCAACCCTCTTCTTTAACCCCTACCCTTCCTCCCAACTATGAAAGTCGGTATTGTTGTTTTCCCAGGTTCTAATTGCGATGCCGATACCCTGAAGGCTTTTGGGGCCTTGAACGGGGTCGATGCTCAACTCCTTTGGCACAAGGATACGGATTTGCAGGGCAGCGACTTGGTCGTTTTGCCGGGTGGCTTTAGCTACGGTGATTATTTGCGATCGGGCGCGATTGCCCGGTTTGCAGGCATCATGGAATCGGTCCGGCATTTTGCCATCCAAGGAGGGTATGTTCTGGGTATTTGCAATGGGTTTCAGGTTTTGACGGAGGCCGGCCTGCTCCCCGGCGCCTTACTACGTAACACATCGCAGCTTTTTATCTCCAAAGACGTTTACCTGCAGCCGGTCAGCCGCTTGGCAGCCATGAGCAAAAATTTAGAGGACCATAGGGCTTACCAAATTCCCATTGCCCATGGGGAGGGACGCTATTACATCGACGCCGATGGATTGCGCGCTCTCGAAGACGGGGACCAAATCATGTTTCGCTACGTCAATGCGGCGGGCAAGCCGGATGAAACTTCCAATCCCAACGGCTCACTGGCCGATATCGCCGGTATCTGCAGCCCCAACGGTCGAGTAATGGGGCTCATGCCCCATCCAGAGCGGGCGGTCCAATCCTTGCTGGGACTGGAAGACGGGTTACCTCTTTTGGAGGGCCTGGTTCATGCGATGACCCGGTAGACCCAGGGCTTCCATGGTTTTGGCGACGGCCGAGGCTGGACTGTATTCCCCCTGGCGGACCCCTTCTTCAATGGATGGTCCAAGCGCCGAATCCCGTCCTTCCCCCATGGCCGCCCACAAGGCTTGGTTGAGCTTGCGACGGTATTGGTGAACCCTTTGTTCGGATCGTTTTTGGCGCAGCCAAGGCTCGTAAGCAGGCAAAGCTTGGAGGTTTTGAAGGGTCCCCCAAAAGTCCCCCAAACCTGTTTCTTGGAGGGCACTCATGGTCAAACAAGGGACTTTCCAACCTTCCAAAGAATGGGATGGAAACAGCGCCAAGGCTGAACGATAGAACGAACAGGTTTCAAGGGCGGCTTCCAAGCCATCTCCGTCGGCTTTGTTGATCAAGACCGTGTCTGCGGCTTCGACAATGCCCCTCTTGATCCCCTGCAATTCGTCGCCGGATCGGCCCAAAAGAACCAGGAGGGTCCAATCAACCAGGTTCGAAACCTCGATTTCATTTTGACCCACCCCAACGGTTTCTACCAAAACCCAATCAAAGCCGGCGAAACGACAGAGGTCCATGGCCTCTTGGGTGGCACGGGCTGTTCCCCCAAGCATGGTGCCGGCAGGTGATGGCCGAACAAAGGCCTGATCACGGGTGACCAAGCGCTGCATACGGGTTTTGTCACCCAAGATGCTCCCCCCACTTTTGGCCGAAGATGGATCCACCGCCAAAACGGCGACACGATGCCCCCGGTCCAAGGCTTGGCAACCCAAAAGGTCAATAAACGTGCTTTTACCGGCTCCTGGAGGTCCAGTAACGGCCATGGACCACCCACGAGGGGTCGGATGATCGGTTTGGACCAATGCACGGTTGACATGGTCCATCAGCACATCGGCGTCGGCTCGATCCGAGGCTCGTTGGCTTTCGACCAAGGTGATGGAACGAGCCAAAGCCCGGGTTCGGCCCTCCTTCAATTCCTCTAACAAACCAAGGACTTCGGCCGAATCAAACATGGGAAGGCGGTGCATCGAGCGCTTGGCCCAAAATCTGAAGTGCAGCTTCTGATAATCGGGTCCCCGGGCCAAAAATGGCCTGTACCCCTGCCTCGTACAGGGCCGGATGGTCCTGGGGTGGAACCACCCCGCCAAGGATTACGCGGACCTCCGGGGCTCCCGCCTCCTTGAGTTCCCGAATGAGCTCAGGAATCAGGCTGCGATGACCAGCGGCCAGCGATGAAACCCCTACCCAATGGACATCGTTTTCCATGGCCTGCTTGGCGCATTCCGCCGGGGTTTGAAACAAGGGACCCAAATCCACATCAAAACCCAGATCTGCAAAACCGGTGGCAATAATTTTGGCACCACGGTCGTGACCATCCTGTCCCAATTTGGCCACCAAGATGCGTGGACGGCGGCCGTGCTCATCGGCAAAGGCTCGAACGGCGGCGAGAGCTTTTTCAAAATGGATATCCTGGACCATTTGCTGTGCGTACACCCCTTGGATGCTGAAGGGCTGGGCGGTGTACCTCCCAAAAATATCTTCCAAAGCGCCTGAAATTTCCCCCAAGGTCGCCCGGTGCCGGGCTGCCTCAACGGCGCATTCCATCAATCCAAATCCGGATGTCTTATTGGCATTGGTTTCCTGGTCCTTGGATGCCTGGTCCTTGGTTGGGTTCGCCGAAGCCATGGTGCGGGCCACCTCTCGCAAGGTGCTCAGTGCCTTTTGAACGGCCACTTCATCGCGGCTAGCCCGCAGGCTTTGAAGGGAATCTAACTGTGCCTTGAGAACCTGTTCGTGGTCCACTTTGAGAAGAGGAATTTCGGGGGTAATCAAATCCACCAAAGGCCTGTAGGCATTGACCCCAATGATGGGATCAACTCCCGAATCAATGCGCGCTTGCTTGCGGGCTGCTGCCTCTTCGATTCGGCGTTTGGGTAAGGAATTTTCGAGGGCTTTGGTCATCCCACCGGCCTCCTCAATTTCATGGATTCGATCCAAGGCCTGCCTTACCAAGGCCTGGGTCCGTTGTTCCAACAATAGAGATCCCCCAAAAGGATCCACCCAGGAACAGAGACCGCAATCGCGTTGCAAATACAATTGGGTGTTACGGGCAATGCGGGCCGAATAATCGGTCGGCAAGGCCAGGGCCTCGTCCAAGGCATTGGTATGCAGGCTCTGGGTCCCGCCCAGAAGGGCAGCCAAGGCCTCCAAGCACGTTCTAGCAATATTGTTGTAGGGGTCTTGTTGGGTGAGGCTCCAGCCCGAGGTTTGGCAATGGGCTCGAAGAACCATGGCCTTGGAGGAGGCGGCCCCCATGGCTCTGGTGATCCGTGACCACAACAAGCGGCCCGCGCGCAGTTTGGCTATTTCGGTGACCAAATCCATCCCGGTGGCCCAAAAAAACGAAAGCCGTGGGCCAAATTCATCCAAACGCAGGCCGGCACGGATCCCGGCACGGAGGTATTCCATGCCATCCGCCAGGGTATAGGCCAATTCCAATTCGGCCGGTGCACCGGCTTCGTGCATGTGGTAACCCGATATACTTATGGAATTGAAGCGGGGCAACGCGCGGGAACAATAGCCAAATATTTCGGCAATGATCTGCATGGAAGGACCCGGTGGATAGATGTAGGTGTTACGAACCATAAACTCCTTGAGGATATCGTTCTGAATGGTTCCGCTCAGTTGATGAGATGGAACCCCGCTTTCTTCGGCGGCAACAACAAAAAATGCCAAAATGGGGACCACTGCTCCGTTCATGGTCATGCTGACCGACAATTGGTCCAAAGGCAAATCCCGAAATAAGATCTTCATATCCTCCACCGAGTCGATGGCGACGCCGGCCTTGCCTACATCGGCCATGGCTCGGGGATGATCCGAATCGTAACCTCGATGGGTGGGCAAATCAAAAGCGACCGATAGCCCTTTTTGGCCGGCTGCCAAATTGCGCTTGTAAAAGGCATTGGACTCCGTTGCCGTACTAAAACCAGCGTATTGGCGAATGGTCCACGGTCTTTGAAGATACATGGTGGCGTAAGGCCCACGCAAAAAGGGCGGTACCCCGGCCTCCCATGCCGCTGGCAAGGCAGACAGGGGTTGATCCAAGAGGAGATCCATCGCAGACCATCGTTCATGGTGCAATGGCTCTTCCAAAACCGGAGACGATTCGGGCTTCGGGGCGGAGCCATCCGATGTTCTCGCCTGCCACCAGGACCATACGCCACCGCTTGCTTCAATTTGGCGTAGAGCGGCTTGAACTTCGGCCCAGGCGGCCCGTTCCAAGTCTTGAACAGTCCCCGAACCTGCGGCCAAGTGCAGACCTTGAGCTAGGGAAGCCTCATCGCGTAACAACAGTTGAACATTGCGCGGCAAGCGACGAAGATCTTCAGGTCCAACGCCCTGCAATTCCCCGACCAATTCGGGCAAAAAAACCGTATCCGCACCGCCAAGAACCGCCGAGAGCGTGGTCGTGGTCATTTGAAGCAATCGATCGGCATCGTCGTTGGCCTTTGGAAGATGCGGGGCATTGTTACGATAAACCGACAAGCAACGAAAAGGGGTTCGATCCATGCACAAGGCGGCGAGGGCCTTCTTGGCGACACTTTGCAATGCGATCTCTTGCATAAACAAAGTACCCGGGTTCCACTCAAGCGCCATCGGTATTTGCAATCCAGTGGGGGTCTGAAGAGCCTCCTTCAGCCACTCCGCAGCCAAGGCCAACAGCAGGGCCAAAACCGTGGTTGATTCCAACCCTCGACCCTCCAAGTCCGTTGCACGCAACAGCACGGGGCTCGCAAACGGCCATTCGGCCTGAAGGCGAAGGGCGGTTTCCATGGATCGACGCATGCACGACCGGAAATCTTCTTCGCTTTGGGCCTCGAACAACGATGCGCTTCCCCAGAGCCCCCCCTGAACCTGCCAAGCATCCGTGGGCCTTTGGTGATCAGTCGCCCATTGCTTTAACAAAGCCAACGCTTCTTCGTAATCCCAGTCCCGGAAATCCAAACGTAAATAATTCCATTCGATTCCCGATGAAGCAGCCAAAAAATCAGAATAGCTTGGGCAAGGACCCCTCAAACCAACCGCATCCACGCCGGAGGTCACCGCCTCCAACAAGGACTGATTCCATTCGGAAGGATGGTTCCCATGCAGTGAAATCCAGGAACCCACCGCCCATCCACCGGGTCTGGGTGTTGGCAAATCGAGCGGGATTTCGGTGTTAGCGCTCCCCGATCGATAGGGGGCTACGCTGGAATGGCCAAAGCAAGGAACTTGGGCTTTCGATGGATGGGAGCCCTCCCACTCCTTCTCCCAAACAGAAGGGTGTTGCAGCGATGCCTTTAGTTCGAATTCATCCGGGCCCCAACGGTCCTGCAGGCTTTGGTAAAAAGCGAGGGGGATCCGAAACGCCATGGTTTAATCGGCCACGACTTCTCGAACCTCCGGAACCATGCGCTTCAATAGATTCTCGATCCCTGCCTTGAGTGTCAAGGAAGACGAGGGGCAACCGTTGCATGCCCCACGCAATACCACTCGAACCTGCCCGGTGATAGGGTCAAACGACTTTAACTGAATAGCACCACCGTCCTGTTCCACCGCAGGCTGTATATAATCACGCAAAATTTCGTCGATTTTGGCTTCCAGGATTCCGTTGGTAGGCCCACCTTCGACGTTCCCCGACGTCGTGTCGGCGGATGCAACAAAGGATGCATCGAGGGTATAACGATGCGATTCCTGCGTCCAACTTGTGGGCTCCACAATAGGCAGACCGGCGTTGAGGTAATGCATCATAAAGTCCCTGAAAACAGGAATCAATTCGGACCAGTCCTCGTCGGTTCCCCGAGTCAAGGAAACAAAATGATTGGAAATCATCACCGAGGACAGATAGGGAAACTCCAATAGGCCCGTGGCCAATGGGCTCAACGAACTGGCATGGTTGCGATTGACTTCCAGCAAATGCCCGGGCAACAGGGCCCGGTTGGTAATCAATTTGATCACCGACGGGTTGGGTGTTGATTCGGCAAAAACCTGGACCGGAGCCCCGGCATCTATTGCATTTTCCATGTGTTGAGGTACTGGGTATTGAATTGACCCGCAATGAAATTGGGGTCTTTGAGCATTTGGAGATGAAAAGGAATAGTGGTTTTGATGCCCTCGACTACAAACTCCGAAAGAGCTCGTTCCATGGTCGCTATGGCTTCTTCCCGGGTTTGGGCCACGGTGATAAGCTTGGCAATCATGGAATCGTAATGGGGCGGTATAACATATCCCGAATAAATGTGAGTATCCACCCGAACCCCGTGACCACCAGGAACATGAAGCGTGGTGATTCGACCGGGCGATGGTCGGAAGTCATTGTAGGGATCCTCCGCATTGATGCGACACTCAATGGCGTGCATGTTGGGGATGTAGTTTTTTCCGGAAATCGGAATACCCGCTGCGACTTTGATTTGTTCTTTGATCAAATCGTAGTCAATAACTTCCTCGGTAACGGGATGTTCCACCTGAATACGGGTGTTCATCTCCATGAAATAAAAGTTTCGGTACTTGTCCACCAAAAATTCGATGGTACCGGCTCCTTCGTAATTCACTGCGAGGGCACCACGGACCGCGGCCTCTCCCATGCGTTCACGCAGTTCATCGGTCATGAACGGCGATGGCGACTCCTCGATCAATTTTTGATGACGGCGCTGAATGGAACAATCGCGTTCGCTCAGATGGCAGGCCTTGCCAAATTGATCACCGACCACCTGAATTTCGATATGGCGTGGTTCTTCAATATACTTTTCCATGTACAAGCCATCGTTCCCAAAAGCGGCCGCAGCCTCCATACGCGCCGACTCCATGGCAGGCACCAATTCTTCTTCTTTCCAAATCACACGCATTCCCCGGCCGCCTCCACCTGCAGTCGCTTTGACGATCACCGGGTATCCGATTTCCTTGGCCAGACCAAGCGCTTCGCTGTCCGAGCCCAAGAGCCCATCGGATCCGGGAACGGTGGGGACTCCCGCCTTTTTCATGGTTTCCTTGGCGGTGATTTTGTCGCCCATGGCCCGAATCGATTCGGGTGTGGGTCCAATAAATTTGATGTTATAGTCCCGACAAACCTCGGCAAATTTGGCGTTTTCGGACAAAAAGCCATACCCCGGATGGATGGCATCCGCGTTGGTGATTTCGGCAGCTGCCAAAATTTGGGCTATGTTAAGGTAGGAATCCGAGGAACGAGGTGGGCCGATGCAAACCGCTTCGTCCGCGAAACGGACATGCAGGCTTTCGCGATCCGCTGTCGAGTAAACAGCGACCGTTTTGATGCCCATTTCTTTGCAAGTGCGAATAATTCGCAGGGCTATTTCGCCACGATTGGCGATAAGGATTTTCTTGAACAAGGGGTCTACGTTGGTTAAGGTTGCCTATCAGGGCCAAGGGTTAATCCTCAGCCACCACAAACAAGGGCTGATCAAATTCAACCGGCTTGGCGTTTTCGATCAGAATGTCAACGATGGTTCCGCTAAACTCGGCCTCAATCTCGTTAAACAACTTCATGGCTTCGATGATGCAAATCGTTTGCCCTTTTTGGACCCGATCCCCCACCTTGACGAAGGGTTCTTTGTCCGGGCCGGCTGAACGATAAAAGGTGCCCACCATGGGGGCCTTCACCGGGGTACCGACAGGAGCAACGGGAGCAGCCGAAGGGGCCGAAGACGCAGGGGCAGTATCAATAACAACTGGAGCCGACTGGAGCTGGGGCTGAACCATGGGAGGAGCCATGACCATGGCGGTCGGAGCCTGGGCGCCCGTTTTGATATGAATTTTGAAACCTTCCTTATCGATTTCCACTTCGGAAACCCCGGATTTGGCCACGAAACGAATCAATTCCTGAATTTCTTTGATTTCCATTGGGTTAGCTTTTAAGAATTAAACAACGAGGGTTTGGGCTAAACTACTTGACGCGCTCTACATAATCACCGGTCCGGGTATCGATTTTGATTTTATCGCCCTGATTCACAAAGAGAGGAACCTGCACCGTAGGACCTTCATCAATCACAGCAGCTTTGAGTGCCGTACCCGATGCTGTATCGCCGCGTAGGCCCGGTTCGGTATAGGTCACGGTACCTTCGATATGGTGGGGCAATTCGCAGGTCAGGACCGATTCATCTTCGGTATTGACCAAAACAAGGCAAACGGCTCCTTCTTTCAAAAACTGAGGGGCATTGATTTTGAACTCTTCCAAAGCGTTCTGCTCAAAGGACTCGGCATCCATAAAATGGTAACCCATATCGTCTTTGTAGAGAAACTGGTATTCCCTGGTTTCCACCCGCACCGGGTCGATCTTGGCACCGGCTGGGAAGGTGTTTTCGAGGACCCGACCGTTGGTCAAACTTTTGAGCTTGGACCGCACAAAGGCTGCACCTTTGCCGGGCTTGACGTGAAGGAATTCAACGACTTGGTAGATGTCGTTGTTGAACTTGAGACAAAGGCCGTTGCGAAATTCGGAGGTGGATGCCATAAAATAGATCGGTTTATTACGAGAATGAAAAGTTAATTGGTTGTTTCATAGGCCCATTTGAGCCAAATCGAGCCCCAGGTGAAGCCCCCGCCAAAGGCCGCAAGAATAAGATTGTCTCCGGGGTGAAGTTGCTTTTCCCATTCCCATAAACAGAGGGGTATGGTTGCATTGGTGGTGTTGCCGTAACGATCGATGTTAACCATCACTTTGGATTCAGGTAGGCCGGCCCGATCCCGGGTCGCATCGATGATTCGCTTGTTGGCCTGGTGCGGCACCAACCAAGCGATATCGTCCGCAGTCAGCCCGTTCCTTTCCATGATTTCGGCAGCCACATCGGCCATGCCGGTAACGGCGAACTTAAAAACGGTCTTGCCTTCTTGGTGTACAAAGTGTTCGCGGGCATCAACGCTGCGATGCGATGAAGGATTCAGGGAGCCTCCTGCTTTCTGGTAGAGGTAATTGCGGCCCGAACCATCGCTTTTGAGCAAAAAGTCCATGACGCCCAGGCCTTCGGTGTTGGGTTCCACCAAAACCGCGCCGGCCCCGTCCCCAAACAAGAAGGCGGTGGCCCGGTCCTCAAGGTTGAGGATGGAGGTCATTTTATCGGCCCCAACCACCACAATCCGCCGAAAACGTCCCGATTCCACAAAGGCTGAAGCCGTACTCAATCCATATAAAAAACCCGAACAAGCGGCCGATAAGTCGTAACCAACGGCATTCACGGCTCCAACTTTGTCCGTAATGATGTTGGCCGTGGCCGGAAACAGCATATCAGGGGTCGCTGTGCAGCAAATCAGCAAATCGATATCGGTAGGCTGCAGGTTCTTTTTGATCAAAAGACCGCGTACGGCCTCCACCGCCATGTCGGACGTGGCCAGGGAATCGTCGTTAAGCCAGCGACGCTCCCGTATTCCGGAACGGGTATAAATCCACTCGTCCGTGGTATCAATGTACCGCGTCAGATCCTGATTGGTCACCACATGAGGCGGAACCCAGGCGTGGACGCCTGTAATGGCCGCTCGAGGCCCAAGCGTGGTATGGGGGGCCATGCCTACCGGTTCGGGTTAGGCCTGTGTATCAATAACGACTTTGCCTTTGTAATACATCTTCCCTTCGAACCAATGCGCACGGTGAAACAAATGGGGCTGACCAGTCGTGGGACAGGTTGCCAATGTGGCGACGGCAGCGTGGTCGTTGGCACGGCGCTTGTCACGACGGCTTCTGGAATGGCGGTGTTTTGGATTTGGCATGGCTTAAGAAAAATTGATTTGTTTGAGTTGTTCCCAGCGTGGATCGGTTTGATCGGTGCCGGTAGATGGGGCCGAAGCAGTGTCGTTGACCAGGGCCTCAAAACCCTCGGGGGCTTTGCAAGGAAGACCGGATTCACCACAAACAGCCCTCAGGGGGATATGCAAGTGAATGTTTTCGTAGAAATAATGGGCCAAATTGAGGCGGGTTTCCCCGAGCGGCAGATACAGAATTTCGTCGGTGGATTCAGCGGGGTTCTCTGTCAACTGAACCACCAAAACAGAGGTGTCTTCAACGGGCCAGGCCAATGACTCTAGGCAGCGATCGCATGGCAGGTCCATGGAACCGTTGGACACCACCCGGCAATCGATGCGATTTCCCTGCCGAACCAAGGCGCAGTCCACTTTGATATCGGCCTTTTTGATCAAAGAAGCCTCAAAAAGCTCAAAAAAATCCCCATCCAGGTGATACTGGAAGC